>JAYTLP010000629.1:0-2440 GCA_043729375.1 Myxococcales bacterium | reverse complement strand
CTCGGCGCGAGGTCGCGACCTGCGCCGTCGCCGCGACGATGACGTCGGACTCCCTCGGCTCCGCGATCTCCGACGCGAGGGCCGGCATGTCCGGAGCCTGCGGGTTCGAGAAGATCGCGCCGTTGGATCCGTTCGGGCCGGTCGTACCAGTCGTACCGGCGGGGCCGATGCCCTCCGGTGACGTCGCGTCAGCGAAGCCCGTGAGCCCGAACCCGATCCCGAGTGCGGCGTACGTGCCGAGCGCCGCGACGCTCTGTGCCGCGAGCAGCTCGAGCGCGGCCACGGGCATGCCCTGATCACCGTCGGGCGCTGCCGCCCGCAGGCCGAGCGCCGCGATCGTCGCCGAGGGCCACATGAAGGCGCCGCGCGGTGGGCGGCGATCGACGCCGAAGGTAGAGGTCGGTGCGGGCGCGCGCATCTGCACCGAGGCAGCCGGCCCGCTGGTCGACTCCGTCGTAGCCCCTGCGACCGACGACAGCGAACCGCCCGACGACGCGGCTGCCGACCACGCGACCGGAGAGGCTTGCGCCACGGCATCGCGACGCTCGGCCTCGATCGCGAGCGCCTGGACGAACGTGCGGTTGACCGTGCTCGCCATCGCCGCGAGTTGACCGGGACCGGCGCTGGCGAGGCGCATCGCCTGGGCAGCCTCAGCCGGGCCGAGGCCGTAGACCCGCGCTGCGAGCACCAGCTCGGGAGTCACGAAGTCGAACGACAGATCAGCCGACGAGCGCTCTTGTGCGACCGACCATGCCTGCGCGCGATCCGCGATCATGCCAGGCGCGGCGAAGGTTGGAACATGTCGCGTCTGGCCAGACGGCATCGCGGCGGAGTCGCCGGCCATGGGCAGGCTCATCGCATCGACCATCGCCTGGCTCATCTGTGCGCCGCCGCCGAACATCGCGGACGAGCTCTGGGCCATCGCGGGCGAGAGCATCGTCATGGCCGCGACGCTCGGGGCATCGATCCGGAGCTCGTGCGTCGCGGGCGCTTGCGCCATCGTCGGTGCGCTCGCCTGCGGCGTGACGATCGATTCGACATTCCACGACAGCAGCGCCGACCGCATCGTGGTGAGCGATTCGATCGCGTGTTGCGCGACCCTCGCTGGTGCGGCGTCGCTCGGCTGCTCGAGCGTTGCATCGTGCGACGCCACTGTATGGGACGGCTCGGTCGACTCGGCCGCGAGCGGCTCGCCCGGGGCGACGTATTCGGGTGACCACTCGATCGCGCCCCGGGGCTCGGCGCCGGTCGTGAGTCGCTCGAAGTTGATCGGCGCGAACGGCGTCGCCGCGGCGGCTCGGTCGAAGCCAGGCAGGTGACCGATCGCTGCGCCGACGAACGTCTCGCGCGCCGCCGGGGCGAGCATGCCTGCGAGGTATGCGGCGGACAGTTGTTCGCCGAACAGCGCGCGCACGTCGAACGTCGGCGCGGTCGCGATCGGGAACACATGACGGAACGCGGGGGCGAACGGTGACGACGCCAGTTGCGCCGACAGACCTGCGTTCGGCGCGACCGGCACGGTATGCGCGACCGCATCGGCGAGCGAATCGCGCCCGGCCGTGACGAGCTCGGCAGGCTGCGCGGGTGCCGGTGCGCGCACGCGCGCGACCGCTTGCGCGATCGCGACGAGCTCGGAATCGGGCGTGGCTTCGTTGTCATCGTAACGGCGCACGGGCGGCGTGTAGACCGGCACCTCGGCAGCACGCCGTGCGAGCGCGGCGGGCGAATCGTCGACCGACTCGTCGTGGTGCGGCGCGACGAACACCGTCCCTGGTGCGGCATCGGCGAGCGCTTGCAGGCGAGTCTCGGGACGCGCCGACGAGGCGGTCAGGAGATCGAGAGACGCCTCGCGTGCGCCAGAGAATCGCGCGAGCCAACGATCGGCCCACGCGACATGGTGGAGCGCGGCGGGCGACGCCGACTCGGTCGCGGCGATCGCCGACGGCGACGCTGGGCGGCGAGCCTCGTGCTGCCGAGCCGCGGGTGTGTTCGGTGCGGCGAGCCACGACATCGCGGGCATGCGCATCGCGCTAGGCGGCATCGCGAACGCCTGGGTCTGTGCCATCGGCCGGGAGGTCTGCGGCTGGCTGTGGCCGATGCCCGGGGTCTGGGCGACGTTCCGATCGACGGTGGCGACCAGTCCGCCGAGGCCGGCCGGCATGACGAGGCGGGGACCGCGGGTCTCCTCGAACGAACGGCCGGCGGCCGCGGTGCGCGCGATCAGCTCGGCGTTGCGGAGCGCCTCGCCGAGCTCGCCGATCGTCTGCACGGCACGCTCGGGATGCTGGGCGAGGTTCGTCGCGATCATGCTCGCGAGCGCGGGCGAGAGGTTCGCGAGTGCCGTCGTGATCTCGGGCGGAACGCGCGACGCGGCGCGAGCAACTGGAGCTTCGGCGAGCACGGGCGAGCTCGGCGCGACCTGCGCATCGCGCGCCGCGGC
>JAYTLP010000628.1:0-25557 GCA_043729375.1 Myxococcales bacterium | reverse complement strand
GCGGCCGCGCGCCTTCGGCAAGGACAAGCGCGAGATGCTCTCCGTGCTCGCGAATCACGTCGCCGTGTCGCTCGCCAACGCGCGCATGTACGGCCGCATGGAAGAGATGGCCACGACCGACGGCCTCACGGGTCTCGTCAACCACCGCACGTTCCAGGAGCGCTGCTCGGAGATGCTCGCGCGCGCCGACCGCACCAACGGTCGTCACGCCCTGCTCCTCACCGACATCGACCACTTCAAAAAGGTCAACGACACCTACGGTCACCCCATGGGGGACGCGGTCCTCAGAACCGTCGCGCAGGTCGTCTCGGGGTGCGTGCGCAAGGTCGACGTGGCCGCCCGCTATGGCGGCGAGGAGTTCGCGGTCGTGCTCGAGGCCACCGACCACAAGGGTGCGCTGATGCTGGCCGAACGCATCCGGACCGAGGTTGAAAAGCAGGTCTTCCAGTCTGACCAGGGGCCGTTCTCCGTCACGATCTCGCTCGGGATCGCGGTCTATCCAGACGACGCCAAGGACAAGGCGGGCGTGATAGGCCTCGCCGACCAGGCGCTTTATTTCGCCAAGCACCATGGTCGCAACCGCGCCGTGGCCTGGCCCGAGGCCGCCGATGCCGGCGCGCCGCGCAAGCTCAAGGCCGTGAAGTAGCTGCGGCTGTCCGAGGTGGCCGCGCTATGCTGCTGCCATGTCCGTCTACATCTCGAAGGTCTACACGAAGACCGGTGATCGCGGCCAGACCGCCCTCGTCGGTGGCAGGCTGGTGCTCAAGTCCTCCGATCGCATCGAGGCCTACGGCACCGTCGACGAGCTCAACGCCGTGCTCGGGCTCGTGCGTCGCGCCAACCAGGACGACGCGGCGACCGACGCCGATCGCACGCACATCGACGCCGTCCTGGAACGCGTGCAGAGCGAGCTCTTCAACCTCGGCTCGCTGCTCGCCACGCTCGTGGCCGATCTGGCGCCTACACAGCCCCGCATCCTCGCGCGGCACGTCGAGGCGCTCGAGCGCGACATCGACCAGATGAACGATTCGCTGCTGCCGCTGCGCTCCTTCACGCTGCCGGGCGGCGGCTGGACGTCGTCGTATCTGCACCTTGCGCGCACCGTGTGCCGTCGCGCCGAGCGCAGCACGGTTCGGCTCACGGAGCACGACGAGGTCGACCCCGAGGCGGTGCGCTACCTCAATCGCCTCTCCGATATGCTCTACGTGATGGGCCGATGGAACGTGCGGCAGCGCGGCGAGGCCGAGCCGCTGTGGAAGCCAGAAGCGCCGTAGCTTCTTCCCAGCTGGCGATCTGGCGCGATCCCGCGCATCCGTGGTACGTCGGAGGTCCATGCAAAAGAACTACGTCCTCGACACGAACGTTCTGCTGCACGACCCGCGCGCAATTTACAGCTTCGACGACAACAACGTAATCATTCCGATCTACGTCCTCGAGGAGATCGACAACTTCAAGAAGGAGCTCTCGGAGCGCGGACGCAACGCGCGCGAGGTCGCACGTCAGCTCGACCGGTTCCGTGACGAGGGCAAGAGCCTCTCCGAGGGCGTCACGCTCGACAAGGGCGGGCGTCTTACCGTCGCACTCGCCGTGCAGAAGCTGCCCGAGGCGCTCAAGGCGTCGACGATGATGGACAACTACATCATCGGCGCCGCGCTCGAGGTCCGGGATCTAGACCGCTCGGTTCCGACGATCCTCGTCACGAAGGACGTCAACCTCCGCATCCGCGCGGACGCGCTCGGTCTCAAGGCCGAGGAGTACAACCACCAGAGCATCGACATCGATGAGCTCTACTCAGGGACCGGCGAGCTCGAGGTGTCGTCGGCCGAGGTCGACAAGTTCTACGCCGACGGGTCGCTCTCCGTCGATCAGCCGGTGCTCGCCAACCAGTACCTGCTCATCAAGGACAAGGACAACCCGTCGCACACTGCGCTCGGCCGCATGGACGGGCCGACGAAGAAGGTGCAGCCGGTCCGCAAGCTCCGCGAGGGTGTGTGGGGCATCCGCCCGCGAAACAAGGAGCAGCACTTCGCGCTCGACCTTCTGCTCAACGACGACATCAAGCTCGTGACGCTCGTCGGCAAGGCGGGCACCGGCAAGACGCTGCTTGCCATCGCAGCGGGCCTGCAGAAGGTCGTAGAGGAGGGCATCTACCAGAAGCTGCTCGTCTCGCGTCCAATCTTCCCGCTCGGCAAGGACATCGGCTTCCTCCCCGGCGACATCGAGGAGAAGCTCAACCCGTGGATGCAGCCCATCTACGACAACCTCGAGCTCCTTCTCGGCTTCTCGAAGGCCGAGAAAAAGGAAGGCCGCTCGCACCAGGAGCTCATCGACCTCGGGTACATCGAGATCGAGCCGCTCACGTACATCCGTGGCCGCTCCATCCCGAACCAGTTCATGATCGTCGACGAGGCGCAGAACCTGACGCCGCACGAGGTGAAGACAATCATCACGCGCGTCGGCGAGAACACGAAGATCATCCTCACGGGCGACCCGCACCAGATCGACAACCCCTACGTTGACGCCTCGAACAACGGCCTCACCACCGTCGTCGAGCGCTTCAAGGGCGAAGGTCTGGCCGGCCACGTTTCGCTCAACAAAGGCGAGCGGTCCGCCCTCGCCGAGCTCGCCGCCAACATTCTCTGACGTAGCTCGCCCGACAACGCACGTGGGCTTGATTTGACATGGGCTCTCTGTGCGCCTGGATGTGGCTGTACGCTCCGCTCGCGCTTTCGCCACGTTCTCCCGTGACCGACCGTCCACGACACGCTGAGGTCGGTGCGTTCATCTCGCAGGCCTCCGCAGTGGAGGGCTCGCTCACTCGCGCCCACCGGTGCAGGCTCGCGCCGCGAAGACACGCCAGCGAGAGCGCCACGACTTCGCAGCCCGCGAGGCGAAGCGCCGAAGCGGTGGAGGCCGCGATGCGACTCTTCGGCGAAGCGAGAGCGCCAGGCTCGAGCCGGATCGCGGACCAGCGCGTCAGCGGCCTTGGACAGGTAGAGCGAGACCGGCCGCTCCCTCCGACCCGGCTCGAGCGCGAATATGCGAGCAATGGCTCAAGGCGCCGAGATCGACCACGCCAGGACCACGAGCGCGGCCGTGCCGCCAGGTTTCGCCGCGGTATCGTCGCGCCCTGCTCGCCGAAGACGATGCCGAGGCCACCTCGAGTGGTCCTGCGCGAAGCGCCGCGAACGACCCCGTGGCTCGACCTTGCCGCGCGTCGCCGCGTGGACCCGAGCGCCGGTCCATCAGGGTCCGATCAGAACAGCGCCAGGAGCGCGGGCGCCTGACCGGCGGATCGGCCGGGCGGTGGGACGGCGATGAGCTGCTGGTAGCGTGCCTCTTCGATGTGCTCGATGTGCAACGCCGACGCCTCGGTCCGGGCGCGCGTAGACCACGCGACCGTCGACACGGATGGGCTCCGAGGAGCCCGGTAGCGGAAACTCCATGACGATGGGGTCGCCGGGGCGGTCGAGCGGAAAGTGGTCGTCGAAGGAGAAGCCACTCGCGCTGATGTTGCGGACGAGGCGGTAGTGCTGCTCGCGGCCCCGGACCTCGACCGCGAAGAAGGCCGTGTCGATGCGCGGCTCGATGCGCCGATTGTCTGCATCCTCGGAGACGACCGGCAACACGGGTCCTGAGGCCAACCCAGCAGGAATACATTTCTCAGGCATGTGCACGTACACCGAACTCCTACTTCGACGCTGGTGTGGCCGTCAAATAAAGTGACCACGCATGCCTTTGAAAGCATTCATGAAAGACCGCGTCAAGACGTCGTTGAATCCGGCCAATCTCATGGACTCTCGGTGCGTTGGCGCATGTTCTCCACAGGCTCCGTGTGCTATCAACAGGCCTCGTGCCCTTCGTCCTCGCCCTGCTGCTGTTCGCCTCGACCGCGGTGGCGGACGAGCCGCTGGTCTCGCTGCGGGTCACGCGAGTCGCCGACCGAGGCAAGGCGGTGATGTTCTCCGTCGTCGTCGCACCCGCTCCCGGGCTGCACCTTCTCGAGGAAGGACCTCTGGTGCTGGACCTCGACGGCACCGGCGTCGATCCGGTCACCCGCCGGTACGGTCGCAAGGACGCGGTCGATCCACACGCCGAGACGCCGCGGTTCGAGATGGAGGTGCGCGCGCACCACGACGCGACGCCGACGCTGCACGCACACCTCCTCGCCTGGGTGTGCAGGGGCACGCGGTGTCGGCCCGTCGAGCTCGACCAGTCCCTGTCGTTCGATAGAGCTGCGACGCCGTGACGCTCGATGCAAGGCTCGTGGCGCGGACCGCGTCCATTGCCGACGCACTCGAGGAGCTCTATCCCGACGTGCGCTGCGAGCTCGACTTCACGACACCGTTCGAGCTGCTCGTTGCCACGATCCTCTCCGCGCAGTGCACGGACAAGCGCGTCAACCTCGTGACGCCGGCGCTCTTCGCGCGCTTTCCAGACGCACGCGCAATGGCAGTGGCACCAAAGGACGAGCTCGAGGCGCTCATCCGCTCGACCGGCTTTTATCACAACAAGGCAAAGAGCCTCGTCGGTGCGTCGCGCCTCCTCGTCGAGAAGTTCGGCGGCGTCGTACCCCACACCATGCCGGAGCTGCTGGGGCTCCCCGGCGTCGCGCGCAAGACGGGCAACGTCATCCTCGGCACCGCGTTCGAGCACGAGGACGGCATCGCGGTGGACACGCACGTGACGCGCCTGTCGCAACGGCTCGGGCTGTCGAAGGAAGACGATCCCGTGAAGATCGAGCGTGACCTGTGCGCGCTGCTGCCGCGCCCGCGCTGGACGCGGACCGGGCACCAGATCATCTGGCACGGGCGACGAGTCTGCGATGCGAAGGCACCGCGCTGCGACGAGTGCTCGCTCGCGCCGGTCTGTCCTTCCGCGTTCAAAATCATGAAGGGCGCGAAGCCGAAGGTCGGGCGGAAGCGCCTCCCGAAGAAAGCAGCAGAGAATCGATGAGCGAGCGTCCCGTCCGTCCCGTCGTCGCCGTCGGAGTGCTACTGCTGCACGAAGGTCAGGTTTTGCTCGTGCAGCGCGCGAGGCCGCCGCAGGTCGGTCGCTGGACGGTGCCGGGTGGCAAGGTCGAGCTCGGCGAGACGCTCGAGGCGGCCGCGCTCCGCGAGCTCGAGGAGGAGACCGGTGTGTCGTGCACCCTCGGTCCGCTCGTCGAGATCCTCGACCGCGTCGTGCGCGACGCCGACGGCATCGCGTTCCACTACGTGATTCTCGACTACCTCGGACACTCGCCACGCGGCAGCGTGCGCGCCGCGTCCGATTCGGCCGACGCGCGCTTCGTCCGCTTCGAGGACCTGGGCAGCTACGAGCTCACCGACGGGCTGGGCGAGCTCATTGCCCGTGTGCGCGCGTCCACGGGGCCGCTCGCCCCGCTCCGCGTCACCGAGCACCTCGATCAGCCCGGCTGAAGCGTGAGCGGAGGCCGCGCACAGCAAGCGAGTCCGGCGCGTGCCTGCGCCAGGTGCGGATCGAGCGTCAAAGTGCGCAGCGCCCGGGTCGCGATCGGTGCGCTGAACCGCTGCGCCATCTCGCCGACCAGCCGCATCGGCGACAGGCCGACGGGACACGCGAGGTCGCACGCGCCGCAGCCGGTGCAAGCCGAAGCAGTCTCCAGCGCGGCGAGCGGCAACCGAGCCGAACGCGACCTCCCGAGCACACGGAGCACGGTCGAGACCTGGACGCCCGATGAACACGCCGGCGCACACGCGCCGCACGACGCGCACGCACTCTGGAGCTGACGGAGCGACGCCGTGAGGGGCAGGCGCGCGCGTCGAAGGAGCGCGTGGCCAGCGGGCAAGACGAGGAGCAGACGCGCGGCAGTCGGGCAGGCCTCGACAAGCGCACCTATCGTCTCCGACCTGTCGACGACGACTCCGCCCCACAGTGCCACCCACGCGAGATCGACTGCGACGACACGCGGCGCCTCCACTGCCCCCGCGATGCTCAGCACGCGATGGGTCTGCAGCATCGCGCGCTCGACCAGCAGGCTCGGGCGCAGTCGCAGAGGGACCGTCCGGCACCTCGGCAGACGCGTTCGCGGCCATGGCCGTCGCGGTAGCTCGGAGCGCGTGGCTCGCCGCCGATGGGCCAGCGATGACGAGCCGCGCGTGGGGTTGCTCGACGGCCACGAGCCCGAGGCCGCGCAGCACGAGCTCCGGCTGTACGAGGCAGAGCGTCTCCTCGGTGGACAACAGGGGCGCGTCCCGCGGGTCGACGACGAGTGCTCTCACGCGAAGTAGACGCGGTCGTAGTCGCAGCGGCAGTCGCGCTCGATGGGCTCGACGTACGTGAAGATGCGGTTCTCGTAGTTGCGCAGCGTCACCTCGCGCTCGGCCCACGAAAGGAGGTAGGTCGGCCCGATGGGAATTTTTCCGCCACCACCGGGCGCGTCGAGAACGAGGTGTGGCATCGCCATGCCGGTCACATTGCCGCGGAGCTGGTTCATGATGTCGATGCCGACAGCGACGGGTGTGCGGAGGTGGTCGGTGCCCTGCACGGGGTCGCCCTGGAACAGGTAGTAGGGCTTGACTCGCATGCGCAGCAGCGCGCGGAACAGCACCTCGAGCGTGCGCGCCTGCGAGTTGACGCCGCGCAGGAGTACCGTCTGGTTGCCGAGCGGGATTCCCGCATCTGCGAGCTTCTCGCACGCCGCCTTGGCCTCGGGCGTCACCTCTTTCGGGTGATTGAAGTGGGTGTTGACGTAGAGCGGATGATACTTCCGCAACATCGCGCAGAGCTCGTCGTCGACCCTCATGGGCAGCGCCACGGGCACGCGGGTGCCGATGCGGATGATGTCCACGTGCTCGATGCTGCGGACCGCAGCGATGATCGACTCGAGCTTGTCTGTCGCGAGCGTCAGCGGGTCGCCGCCCGAGATGAGCACGTCACGGATCTGCGGCGTGCGTCGGATGTACGCGATGGCCTCGTCGAGGTCGGCGCGCGAGATGACGCCATCGTCCTGGCCCACCATGCGCCGGCGGTTGCAGTGCCGGCAGTAGATGGCACAGCGATCGAGCGCGAGCAGCAGCACGCGATCTGGATACCGGTGCACGATGGCGCGTGCGGGGGACAACGCGTCCTCCCCGAGGGGATCCCGATATTCACCCTCGGCAATGTGTGCCTCCATGGGTCGCGGAATGACCTGCATGCGCACGGGGCAGGAGTCGTGCACGGGATCCATTAGCTGCGCATAGTAGGGAGCTACACCGATGCGGAACAGGCCCGGCGCCACTGCAATGCCCCGCTTCTCGTCGTCGCTGAGTTCGACGAAGCGCGCCAGATCGGCCTCCGTGGTCAAGCGGTTGCGGAGCTGCCAGCGCCAGTCGTTCCATTCCTGATCGGAGACCTCTTCCCGGCGCAGCGGGCGAGGCGCACGGGCCAGGCGGATGGGCATCATGAGAGCTCGCGAATAGCGCCCTCCCCAGACAAACGCAACGGCCTTCAAGTTCGAAGCGAGCCGCCGAAACACATCTACAGGGCCGAAGAAGTCAGAGAAACACCGTGACAGCTCTGAACCGGGGCGACGGAGCAAGCGTCGAGATGCAGAGGGGTGCGAGGACGAAGGTCCTTCTGGCCGGGACCAGCCCGGCGCGCTGCGCATGCTCACCGAGGCGCTCGGGTCCTCGAGCCACGATGTCGTCGCGGTGTTCGCGACGCGCGCAAGGCCACCCCCTTTCAACTTCATCCTCGTGTCACCGCGCACGGCGAGGCCGAGCGCATGATGTCCGGCCTATCCGCTGGTGCCGACGACTTCATCGCCAGGCCATGCCGTCCGACGTCCTGCTCGCGCGCCTACGCGTCGGTGAGCGAACCTCCGGGCGCACGATGAAGCCAGGCGCACCTCTTCGTATCTCCGCACCATCCTGTCGTACGTCGACTCCAGGATGATGCCGAGCGACTCGACCGGTCAGATCGTGTTCGCCAACGATCGGTTCGCTCACGCGTCGGCACGCAGACCGTGCCTCGAAAAGGCAGCGATTGCTCGACCGCATGGAACTTGCTCCGCGCGCGGGTCCGACGGTCCTCGCAGCGTCGTGGCGCAGCTCATCTCGGCCGCGGACACCTCGCAGGCCGGGGGCAACGTGGACCTCGAGCTCGCGACGCCGAGCCGCACCGTCATGCGCTGGAACAGCCGGCCTGCCCGTGCCCGATGGTGTCGGCGGCCTCGACATCTTCCGCGACGCCACCGCCGAGGTGCAGGCTGCCGAACAGCGCGAGCAGCTCGCGATGACGGATGCCACCCCGCAGCTTCCGAACCGTACGCTCGGCCTGCAGCTCATCGCACCTTAGTCGCGCGAGGCGCGAGCTGGACCCGCTCGGTGTAGTAAGACGGACATCGACCACCTGAAGCTGGTCAACGATCGCCACTGCCACTCCGTCGGTGACGAGGTGTTCGTCGCCGTTGCTGCGGCAGTGCGCTTACGATAGCCGGCCCGGACTCCCGCATCCGGTTAGGGGTTCGAGGAGCTGTTGCTCGTGCTGCCGCGCCCCAGCGTCGACGCTGCTGTGACGTTTGCCGGGCGGGTACACCAGCCGCGTCGGCAGGCGGCAGCACCGGTTGCAAGACACGGCGGGTCCGGGTACGACGCGACCATGCACCCCGACGCCCGGGTCACATACGATGCGCGCACGCTGCCGAGCGGCAAACGCGCGGTCGCGATCGGCAACTTCGACGGCGTCCATCGCGGCCACGCGCGTCTGATCGAAGGCATGATCGGCGCTGCGCGCGCGCAGGGCCTCGAGGCGTGCGTGCTCACGTTCGACCCGCACCCGGCGCGACTCCTGGCGCCCGATCGTGTACCTCCGCTGCTCATCGCCGAGTCGCGCCGCATCGAGCTGCTGCTCGCGCTGGGAGCCGATCGCGTGATCGTGCAGCCCTTCGACCTGTCTCTCGCGTCGCTGTCGCCGTACGAGTTCGCGGAGTCGCTCCTCCGCCAGGCCGTCGGTGCGCGGGTCGTGTGCGTCGGCTACGACTTCAGCTTCGGCCAGAAACGAGCAGGGACGACCGAGACGCTCTCCGAGCTCGGCTCCACGCTGGGGTTCCGGACTATCACCACGCCGGTCGTTCGCGTGCGCGGGGTCGTCTGCTCCTCCACCACGATCCGCGGGCTCGTTCAGGCAGGACACGTCGAGGACGCGACCGCGTTGCTCGGTCGCCCGCCCGAGCTCGAAGGCATCGTGATTCGCGGCGCCGCGCGCGGGCGCACCATCGGGTTTCCGACGGCGAACCTCGAGCCGCACACGCAGGTGTTGCCGGCGCCCGGCGTGTACGCGGCACGGGCGGAGCTCCCCGACGGCACGCGGGTCCGCGCTGCAGTCAACATCGGTACCAACCCGACCTTCACCGACGACCACGCGGTGCACATCGAGGCGCACCTGCTCGACTGGCAAGGTGACCTCTACGGTGCGCAGCTCCGGCTCCTCTGCGAGGCACGCCTCCGCGACGAGCGTCGCTTCGACGGCAAGGACGCTCTCGTCGCGCAGCTGCACGACGACGTGGCCGCGACGCGGGCGCTCGAGCTACCGCCGCTGCCTCCGCTCGACTAGTCCAGCGTCTCGGTCTCGAAGAACTGCTCCTCGGCGTCGTCGAGCACTCCCGTGCGGAGATCGTCGCGGCGGGCGGCCCGACGGCGAAAGTAGAGCGCGGCGATGACGAGCAGCGCGATGCCGTGGAGGCCCGCGCCCATGGTCAAGAGCCCGAGCCACACCGGCCCGGGGTGGCCGTCCTTGCGCACGAGGGGCACGCCCTCGATTCCCGGCACCTCGGCCGCGAGCTTGCGCTCGGCGCGCCGGGCCCGCCCCTTGTCACCGATGCGCGGACCGACGGTGCCCTCGACCGTGCCCGCGATCGGGGGCGGTGCGATGCGCGCATGCCCGAAGCGGGCGAAGGTGGTGTTGACCGCGTCCGCGTCCTCCACGAGCGCATACACGTGCCTGGGTGGTGCATCGTCGGCACAGTCGGCGCGCGCTGCAAGCGGGGTGTAGATGCGATCGGTGTCGTCGCTCTCGACGCCGGGCTCGCCGAGCTTGTAAGCGGTGCCCTCGCTCGTCACGACCACGGCGAGGTCGTGCCGGATGCACGCGTCGAAGAGGTACCAGCCTCGAGGCTCGCGGGCCAGCGTCTCGACGGCGACCGCGCGGCGGGGCCCCGAGGTGGCGAGCAAGGCATCGGTGGCGCCGACCCAGAACGCCGCGCAAGACGCGCACAGGAGAATGGCGCCCAGCACGAGGATCAGCGCTGCAAAGCGATGGGACATACCCGAGAGCTTAGCAGCCCGCGCGCTTGTAGTTGGAGGGGCGCTCGACTACCGTCGCCCACGCATGGGAGAGCCGATGTTCCACGGAACGATGACTGCGATCGTCACCCCGTTTCGCGACGGCAAGGTGGACGAGGCTGCGCTGACGGCGCTCGTCGAGGCGCAGATTGCAGGCGGGATCGACGCGATCGTGCCCTGCGGCACCACGGGCGAGGCCACGACGATGACCGACGAGGAGCAGCGTCAGGTCATCATCATCACGGTCAAGGCGGCGAGGAAGCGCGTGCCCGTGATCGCGGGTGCAGGCTCCAACTCGACGGCGAAGGCGATCGCGGCGAGCCACGCGGCGCGCGAGGCCGGCGCCGATGGCCTCCTGCACGTGACGCCGTACTACAACCGCCCCTCCCAGGAGGGCTGCTTCCGGCACTTCGAAGCGATCGCGAAGGCGACGCCGTTGCCGATCGTGCTCTACAACGTCCCCGGCCGCACCAATGTCGACCTGGGGGTCGACACGCTTGCGCGGCTCGCTGCGTTTCCGAACATCGTGGCTGTGAAAGAGGCCACGGGCTCTGTGGCTCGGGCACTCGCGATCCGCAGCAAGCTCGGGGACCGCTTCGCCATCCTCTGCGGCGAGGATGCCGTGAACTACCCGCTCTACTGTGTGGGCGCGAAGGGCTGCATCTCGGTGCTCGGCAACGTGGCCCCAGCGCTGCTCTCCGAGTGCTGGGATGCCCACGTCGCGGGCGACGCGAAAAAGGCGCTGGCCGCACACGAGCGCAGCCTCCCGCTCATCGATGCGCTGTTCATCGACACCAATCCCATCCCGGTGAAAGCCGCGCTCGCGTCGATGGGTCGCATGTCGCCGGAAATTCGCCTGCCGCTCTACGCGCTCGAGGGCACGATGCTCGACCGCGTGCGGTCGGCGCTCGTGCAGACGGGGCTCTCGTGAGCAACGGTCGCCTGCGCATCGCCATTCCCGGCGCTGCAGGCCGCATGGGGCGCATCCTCGTACGCGTGATCGCGGAGTCCGACAGCCTGCAGCTCGGCGTCGCAACGGAGCGCGAGGGTTCGCCAGCCATCGGTCAGGACGCCGGCCTCCTCGCGGGCGTCGCGCCGCTCGGCGTGCGTGTGCAGACGGCGTCCGCCTCGCTCGACGCGGACGTGCTGATCGACTTCAGCGCACCCGGTGCCACCGCCGAGCTCGTGGCGCGTGCAGCGGAGGCGCGCGTCGCCGCCGTCATCGGCACCACTGGCCTCGGGGAGGCCGAGCGCGCTGCCATCGAGCGCGCCTCCGAGGAGATTCCCATCGTCTTCGCCGCGAACATGTCCCTTGGCGTGAACGTCATGTTCGGGTTGCTGCGACAGGCCGCGCGGATCCTCGGCGACGACTACGACGTCGAGATCGTAGAGGCGCACCACCGCCTGAAGAAGGACGCCCCGTCCGGCACCGCGCTGGCGATGGCTGGCGTCCTCATGGACGCCCTCGAGCGGCACCCCCAGGATCTCGTCTACGGGCGCAAGGGCGACGTCGGCGCGCGCACGCCCCGCGAGATCGGCATTCACGCCGTCCGCGGCGGTGACATCGTCGGCGACCACACCGTGAGCTTCAACGGCATGGGTGAGCGGCTCGAGCTCGTGCACCGCGCGTCGTCACGAGAGACGTTCGCGCGCGGTGCGTTGCGTGCGGCGGAATGGTTGCGGGACCGCGATCCCGGTCTCTACGACATGCAGGACGTGCTCGGCCTCCGCGACGAATCGTGACCCGGAAGCGCGAGGACTGGTCGCGCTTTTCGGATCTCCCCACCGAGGCGGCGAGCGCGCGCAGCGTCGACCTCGAGCTGGCCTCGACGAGGGAGGTCGTTCGTCTCGTCGTCGACCAGGAGCATGAGGTGCACGAGTCCGCGCGGCTCGTCGTCGACGCCATCACGCGCGCAGCCGAGCTCACCGCCGATGCGCTGCGCGCGGGCGGCCGGATCATCTACGTCGGTGCGGGGACGAGCGGCCGCATAGGCGCGCTCGACGCCGCCGAGCTCCCGCCGACGTTCGGCATCGCACCCGACCGCGCCGTCGCGATCATCGCGGGCGGTTCTCGGGCGCTCTCCCGCTCCGTCGAGGGCGCCGAGGATCGTGGACCCACCGCCGTGCGGCGCCTGCAACGGCTAGGCGTGGGCCCTGCCGACGTGGTGTGCGGCATCGCCGCCTCCGGTGTGACCCCGTTCGCGCGCGCGGCGCTCCAGTATGCGCGCGAGCGCGGCTGCCGCACCGTGTTTGTCACGTGCAATGCTGCAGCAGACGTCCAGTGTGACGTGCTCGTCGCTCCGTCGGTGGGCCCGGAGCTCCTTCCCGGCTCGACGCGCCTAAAAGGCGGCAGCGTCACCAAGCTGGTCCTCAACGCCATCTCGACCGCTGCGATGACCCGTCTCGGCAAGGTCTATCGCGGACGCATGGTCGACGTCGTCGCTTCGAACGAGAAGCTGCGAGCGCGTGCGCTCCGCATCGTGATGGAGCTCACCGCGCTCGACGAGAAGCGGTCCCGCGCACTCCTTCGCCGCGCGAAGGGCCGCTGCAAGCTCGCGCTCGCGATTCATCTCACCGGCGCGAGCGTCACCGAAGCCGCGCGACGCCTGGCTGAAGCCGAAGGCGACCTGCGGCAACTCTGACGCGCCGCGCAGGCTAGGCGGTGCGGAGCTGCGCTTCGAGGGTCTTCAGGCGACCGACCTCGCCGAGAACGGCGAGCTCGAGAGCGTGGACGCGGGCACGCACTTGCTCGAGGGCCCGGCCGCGAGCGACACCCTGTCCTGCGCGCCGCTCCACGTCCTCCAGCTCGCGCTTGAGCTCTCGGATGCGGTCACGCTTCTCCTTCACCTCCTGCTCGGCCTTCCGGGCGCGCGCTTCGCTGAGCTCAAGCGCAGTCGTCGCGCGCTCGCGATCCGCGTCGATCCCGGCGACGAGCGCGGACATCTGCGCCGCCTTCGCACGCGCGTCGTTGCACTCGGAGAGCGCTTGGCGCTGATCTCCGATCAGGCGCTCCGAGCGCGCGCGCTCGTGCGCGGCCGTCGCTGCCGCGCGCTCGACGGCAGCGTCTCGGCGCGTGAGCTCCAGCCCCAGCTCCGCCACGCGGGCACGCAGACTCTCGAGCTCAGCCGAGAGCGCGTCCGCGGGTCGGTGCCGCTCGATCGCGGCCTCGGCGCGGCTGCGCTCCACCTCGGGCGCCCGACGAGCCGCGTCACGCTCCTGCTCTGTCTCCATGAGCGCGCGCTCGAGCAACATGAGCCGGTCGCGCCCCTCGCTGGCCCGCGCTTCTGCCGACAGTGCAGCAGCCTCCGCGACGAGCCGCGCGGCCTCGGCCTCGTCCTTCGCACGCGCCATCTCGAGCTTTCGCGCGCCGTCGTCGATCTTCAGCGCCTCGAGCTCGGCTTGCACGACGGTGCGACGTCGCTCCGCACGGTCGACGTCGTCCCGGAGCGAGAGCACCTTCTTCGCCGCCTCCTCCATCGCGCGCATGAGGTCCGCCTGCGCGAGCTTGCGGGCGTCGGTGATCTTGCGGAGGTTTTCCTCGCGAAGCGCGACGGCCGCCGCCTCTGCCTCCGCGCGCCCCTTCATCTGCTTCCAGTTCTCGCTCTCGGCGTCGGCGAGACGTTGCTCGAGCTTGGCCACGTCGCACGCCACGGCATCAGCGGGGAGACTCGTGAGCGCGCGCCCCTCCATTGCGGCCAGCTTGCGGCGCGCTTGGCGCTCCTGCTGCTCGGCGACTGCCTGCGCCTGCTCGGCCTTTGCAGCGCGCGACTCCAGGGCCCCTGCGCTCCGGCTCGTGTGCTCGAGCTCCGCGACGTAGGCACGCAGCTCGGCCAGCTCCACCTCCCGCGAGCGCATCTCGCCTGCGTGTCGCTCGAGCGCGAGCTGCAGCTCGGTGACGAGGCTATCGTTCTTCGCGGGCCGGCCAGCGAGCGGCGCCTCGCCCCCCTTGTCGACGACGGTCGTGTCGCGGACGAGCACCTTCTCGACCGGCACCTGCACGACGCCGTAGCCGAAGTCGGAGCGACGCTCGGGCCCAGCAACGGCGATGTACTGCTCGACGCGCTCGCCGCGCTCGACCAGGGTGCCGTCGAGGACCGGCTCCGGGTCCTTGATGCCGTACTCCACCAGCGTCGTGCCGGCGAACGGCGCCACGCCGATCATACGGGTGTGCGCGAACGGCGCGCAGGCGTCGACGACGTCGTAATAGGAGGCGCCGGTCGACGCGCCCGGGAGCTCGCGGCTCGCAACGCCGAGGACCAGCACGCCGTCGGAGACGAGCACGCGCCGCGCCTCGCGCACGACGTCGGCCATCGACGCCGGATCGAGCTCGAGCGCGATGAACACGTCGACACTGGCAGCACCGAGTCCCGTGCGTCGCGCATCTCCGACGACCCGCGCGACGTCCTTCTTGCCGTCAGCCGTACGCGGGCGCACCACGCCGCTCTCCTTCGACACGACGGTGATGTGGCGAGCGCCACGTGCGGCGAGCGTCTGCCAGCCGCGCGGATCCGACGCGCCCGACCACACCTCCGCGATGCTGCGGTCCGCCACGAGCTGTTGCAGGTGGAGGTAGGTCGCCACGCGACGCAGGCCGGCCTGGACGCGCTCTGTCGCCACGCTCGACGGCAAGCCCGGCCCTGAGGCGCTAGATCTCGTCGCTGCATCGGGCTGCGTCATCGGATGGAAACCTAGCATTCGTGCCGTGGAGCCGACAACGACTGCCCAGTTGCGTTAGGATCGAAGACGGTGATCGACACACGCGATCTCGTACACGTCCATCCCGACGGCCAGATCACAATCGGCGCCGAAGTCGCGCGCCGTCTCGGTCCGAGCGCCGGGGCGTACCGCATCCTGCCGTCGAGCAGCAACCTCCTGCTCATGCAGCGTCTCCCCGGCGACGCAGACGGCGCCCGGCCGCAGGGTCGCGCGCTGCTCGCTGGCGAGATCTCCCGGCTCGGGGGCCTGTCCGACATCATCCAGTTCATCTCCGGGAGCGGGTGGTCCGGACAGCTCGAAGTGCTCGCCGGCCAGACGCGGAAGGCCCTGTACGTACGCCGCGGTGACATCCAGTCCGCAGCCTCGAACGTGCCGGAGGACCGCCTCGGAGCCATCCTCTATCGCTTCGGGCTCGTGAGCGAGTCCGCGCTCGAGAGCACTGTCCGCCGCACCGCGGGCAGCGCGAGCCGTATCGGCCAGATTCTCGTCGAGGACGGCCTCATCACCGCGCACGAGCTGTACACCTCGATGCGGCGCCAGGTGGAGGAGATCTTCTACAGCGTGCTCGGCCTCCGGGAGGGCGACTTTTTCTTCTACCGCACCGGTGAGGACGAGGGCCCCGCGGCGCAGCTCCTCCTCTCGACGAAGGCCCTGCTCTTCGAAGGGGTCCGTCGCATCGACGAGCTCTCGTACTTCAGGGAGAAGCTTCCGTCGCAGGCGATGGTGCTCGTGCGCCGCGAGCCTGCCCCCATCGACAAGCTGAAGCCCATCGAGGACCGCGTGCTGCAGCTCGTCGATGGCCTGCGCTCCATCGAGCACGTGGCCCGCTCGAGCCAGCTCGGTGAGTTCGAGACCACCCGCATCCTGTTCCAGCTGCTGCAGAGCGGGTGGATCCAGCCGCGCACGGTGCGCGAGGCGATGGTCGGCGATGCGAGCGCGGGGGACGGCGTCCTCGAGCGCATCCTCGGCGTCTTCAACGAGGTCTACGCGAAGATCCACGCCGCAGTGAAGGCCGAAGGTAAAGTCGAGGCGCTCGAGGCCGGGCTCGAGTCGTTCTTCGCGTCCGTGGCCGAGTTTTCACCGCTGTTCGTGTCCGTGCAGGTCGCGCCTGATGGCACGCTGCCGACAGATCAGCTGCTCTTCAACCTCTCGATGAGCCCCATCGAAGACAAGCTCGACTACCTGCACCGAGGCCTCAACGAGCTCCTCTTCTTCGAGCTCTTCACGGCGGGTGAGGCGGTCGATCGCCGCGAGGAGATCGAGCTGCACCAGCGGCTCGCGCAGATCCTGAGCACCGTGCCGACCACCGGCGCACCGTCGCTGCGCTAGCCCTCCGCTCCAGTTTCGCTTGACACGCACGGGCCGGGCCGAATACGTACGGTTGGCGCGCGCGTGCCCCGCGCCAGCAGCCCACCGCAAGACACCCGGGCCCCGCCACCGTCTCCCGGCGCCCCGGCCTTCCACGCACTGCCCCACGCACTGCCCCGAATCACACTCCACCTCGCCCCGACGACTTGGCGTAGCCCGGCCGCGCTCCCTGCGCCGCCCGAGACACCAACGGAGACTCCGCGTTCATGAACCTGACAGAGCTGAAGCGTAAAAAGATGGCCGAGCTGGTCCAGATGGGCTCCGGCCTCGGCATCGAGGGCACCAGCGGGATGCGCCGGCAGGACCTCATCTTTGCGCTGCTCTCGCACACCAGCGAGAAGCGTGGCGAGATCTACGGCGATGGCGTCCTCGAGACGCTGTCCGACGGCTTCGGCTTCCTCCGCTCGGCCGACTACAACTACCTGCCCGGCCCGGACGACGTGTACGTCTCGCCGTCCCAGATTCGCCGCTTCGGCCTGCGCACGGGCGACACCATCGAGGGTCAGATCCGGCCCCCGAAGGAAGGTGAGCGTTACTTCGCGCTGCTCAAGGTCGACAAGATGAACGGCCAGACGCCCGAGGCGAACCGCGAGAAAGTAGCGTTCGACAGCCTGACGCCGCTGTACCCGAACGAGCGTCTCCGGCTCGAGCACGAGCCGCGTAACTTCTCCACGCGCATCATCGACATGCTCTGTCCGATCGGAAAGGGTCAGCGCTGCCTCATCGTGTCGCCCCCGCGCGCCGGCAAGACCGTGCTGCTGCAGGACATCGCGCACGCGATCACCACCAACCACCCCGAGGTCACGCTCATCGTGCTGCTCATCGACGAGCGGCCCGAGGAGGTCACCGACATGCAGCGGACCGTCAAGGGCGAGGTCGTCTCCTCCACCTTCGACGAGCCGCCCGCGCGTCACGTACAGGTGGCCGAGATGGTCATCGAGAAGGCGAAGCGCCTCGCCGAGATGAAGAAGGACGTCGTCATTCTCCTCGACTCCATCACGCGCCTCGCACGTGCCTACAACACCGTCGTGCCGCCGTCGGGCAAGATCCTGTCCGGCGGCGTCGACTCCAACGCGCTGCACAAGCCGAAGCGCTTCTTCGGCGCCGCGCGCAACATCGAGGAAGGTGGCTCGCTCACCATCATCGCCACTGCGCTCGTCGACACAGGCTCGCGCATGGACGAGGTCATCTTCGAGGAGTTCAAGGGTACGGGCAACTCCGAGATTCACCTCGACCGCAAGCTCATGGAGCGCCGCATCTTCCCGTGCCTCGACATCAACAAATCGGGCACGCGCAAGGAGGAGATTCTTCTCGAGACGCGCACCCGTGACCGCGTGTGGGTCCTGCGCCAGCTACTGCACCCGCTCAACGTGATCGACGCCATGGAGTTCCTGCGCGACAAGATCGCCAAGACCGACTCGAACGGCGAGTTCATCGCGTCGATGGAGCGCTGACCGGCGGTGCGCGGCCTCGTCGTCGCCGTCCTTCTGCTCGTCGCGGCGAGCGCGCATGCGGACGACGTCGTCACGCAGGGGCCGAAGCTGCCGGTCCAGTCGCTGACGCAGCGACCGCTCGGCATCACGCTGTCGGGTGGCGTCTCGCTGGGGTCGTACGAGGCCGGCTTTCTGCACTATACGCTGACGCAGCTCCGCCGCATCGGCGTGAGGCCGCGCGTGCTCACCGGGACTTCGGCCGGCAGCATCAACGCGTTCGTCGGAATCCTCGAGGCGTGCGGTGAAGAGCCGAAGCATCCCACCGAGAGCCTCCTGTATCGCACCTGGATTCCGACGGGCATCGATCAGCTTTTCGATCCGCAAAAAGTGACCGATGCTTCGCTGTTCACGCGCGACGGGATGCAGCGCTCGATCGACATGCTGCGTACGGCGTGGCAGGTCGGCCTCTCGGCAGACTGTGACGTCCGCTTCGGAACCGCGGTGACCCTGCAGAGACCGAAACCATTGCAGCTCGGGCTTGCCGGCGTGAACATCCCGAGGCAGACCGAGCGCTTCCTCCTGCGCGTGCGCGGCCACGGTCCCGGCATTCTGCCGACGCTGACGAATGTCCGGACAGAGGAGCTCGGACGCTCGCTCGTGCTGCTGCCGCTCGATGGCTCGCCGAAGGATCCGCTCCAGCAGGTCGTCGACGTCCTGATGGCCTCGTCGGGCTTTCCGCTCGCCTTCCCGACGCAGACCATCCACCACTGCAACGTGCGCGTGACCGGAGACGAGGTCCCGACGTGCACGATGAAGGAGGCGATCGAGACGAAGTACATCGACGGCGGCTTCTTCGACAACCGCCCCATCGGCATGGCGTTCTCGGTGCTGCGCGAGCAGGCGCAGCAGGGGGTGGACCCGGCGCTGCTCTTCGTCGACCCGAGCCTGCACGACTGGCCGCGCGTCGACGATCTCCCGTCGTTCGGCGGCGTCGTCGGCATGCTCGAGCACTCCCTGTTCGACTTCATCGACACGGCGATGTCCGCCGAGATCGAGCGCCTTCTGTCGCGAGAGCCCGAGCTCGAGCGTGACCTCTACCTCGGCATGTCGCACTATCCGCCGGCCTCGGCACCGATGGGCGCGTTCTTCGGCTTCATGGAGAGCGAACTCCGGCGCTTCGACTTCTATCTCGGCATGTTCAACGCGAGGCGGCTCACCGCGATTGTCCTCGGTGTCGCCACGCGCGATCTCAAGGACGAGAGCGACTCGCTGACGGACCGCACTGTCCTGCCGCTCGGCTGCATGCGCGCGCTCTGGGACAGCGACGGTGACCCGAAGATCATGTGCGCGGGCGATGACATGGAAGACTTCCGCATTCTCGCGCAGGTCGCCGCCGAGCAGGTCTGGAACGAGTGCAGCAGCAGCCCGACCGGCAAGACATCGTCGCACCCCGTGTGCGTCGCCGCGACGAAGGGCGAGCCGCCGCCGCAGGTTCCGTTCGTCAAACAGCGTGGAGACTTCCACCAGGAGAAGGGCGAGGCCGAGTACGAGTGGCGCATGCGTCGCCTCGGCGATCTGCGCTTCTGGTTCCGTGACCTCGGGCTGACGCGCGCTCACTCACGGCGCGGCATCCTCGAGATCCGCCACAAGCTCGGCGTCGTCATGGACGCCTTTGCCGGCAAGCAAGGCGTCGCGTCGGTGGCGATCGAGGCGGTCGGTGAGTTCGGGCTGAACCAGCTCGCGTACATCCCGCCACGCCATCTCGTGCACATCGCGCTCGGGGACCGCGCCGAGGTCGGATACAGCTTCACGAGCCCCACCTCCCCGTTGCGCGGCGTGCGCTTCTCGACCGCGCTTGCGCTGCGCGGCCTCGATGCCACCCTGTCGTCGCGCCGCCGCTACTTCGGCCTCGCGCCCGTCGCGGGGATCGAGCTCGAGCCCCTGCCGCTGAGCCGCACCTGGATCCAGCCCCGCCTCGCGCTGCACGCCGGCTACATGGCGTCGACCGGGGACGGCTTTCTCCGCGGCACGTGCCACGCCACCAGCGATCGTCTCTGCTCGCGACCGGTGACCGAGGCCGTGTTCTCGCTGTCCATCTTCACCACGTTCCGCCTGCAGCTCGCGGCCAGCTGGTTCCCGCCCGTGCGCAGCGGAGAGAAGCACGAGTGGAGCCTCGGCCCGGCGCTCGGCATCCAGCTCCCCGTTCTCGGGCACTGACCGCCGGGTCGAGGCTCCCTTGACCCAGCGATGATTTAGGACTAGATAGCTATTCCCTCGGAGGTACCTGCATCATGTCGAAGCCCGGAATCCACCCCTCCTACAGCGCTGCCAACGTGTCGTGCGCCTGTGGCTCTTCCTACCTGATGGCATCTTCCCGCGGCGATTTCACGGTCGACATCTGCGGCGCCTGCCACCCGTTCTACACGGGCAAGCAGAAGCTCATGGACACTGCCGGCCGGATCGAGCGCTTCCAGAGGAAGTACGGCCGCAAGGACGCCCCGGTCGCGGGCTAGCGTTCCTCGCCGCACCGCTCGAGCCTCCCAGGACCTTGCGTCCGGGGAGGCTCTTTCCATTTCTGAGGTACCTTCCCGCCCATGTTCGACAAGCTGCAATCCGTCGAGACTCGCTTCGTCGAGCTCGAGCACCGCCTCGCCGATCCCGACGTCATCAACAAGCGGGCCGAGTTCCAGAAGCTCTCGAAGGAGCACTCCGATCTGTCGGCCCTCGTCGGGGCGTTCCGTCGCTACAAGCTCGTCCAGGCCGAACGCGAGGAGAACCGCGTGCTGCTCGAGGAAAAGGATCCGGACATGCGCGCGATGGCGCGCGAGGAGGAGAACCGCCTCGCGGCCGAAGAAGCCGCACTCGCCGAGGAGATGCGGATCCTCCTCCTGCCGAAGGATCCCAACGACGACAAGAACATCATGCTCGAGGTCCGCGGCGGCACCGGCGGCGACGAGGCGGCGCTCTTCGCGGCCGACCTGTTCCGCATGTACGCGCGCTATGCGGAGCGCAAGCGCTGGAAGGTGGACATCATGTCCACGTCGGAGTCGGGCGCGGGTGGGTACAAGGAGGTCATCGCGATGATCTCCGCACCGCAGGGCGGCAAGGTCTTCTCGCAGCTGAAGTACGAGTCGGGCGTGCACCGCGTGCAGCGCGTGCCGGCCACCGAGACGCAGGGGCGCATCCACACTTCCGCCGCAACCGTCGTCGTGCTGCCCGAGGTCGAGGAAGTGGACGTGAAGATCGAGGACAAGGATCTCGAGATCAAGGTCTCGCGCTCCGGTGGTCCAGGCGGCCAGTCGGTCAATACCACCGACTCCGCGGTGCAGGTGCTGCACAAGCCGTCCGGCATCCAGGTGCGCTGCACGCAAGAGAAGTCGCAACACAAGAACAAGGACATGGCGATGAAGATCCTGCGCGCCAAGCTGTTCGAGATCGAGGCCGAGAAGCGCGAGGCTTCCGAGCGCGAGCTACGGCGCGATCAGGTGAAGTCCGGCGATCGCTCCGACAAGATCCGCACGTACAACTTCCCGCAGGACCGCATGACGGACCACCGCATCGGCTACACGCGCCACAACCTCGACATGCTCCTCGCAGGAGATCTCGACCCCGTCATCGACGCGCTCCGCACGCACTTCCAGGCCGAGGCGATGAAGGGCAACGACGCGTGAGCCGGCCCTCGAGTGGGGGCGACAACGGTCTCGACGCCGCCCCTTTCCGGGCGAATCGTGGCAAACATCGTCTTCCGACGACGCCGGTACTCATTTCAGTACGAGAGCGCGCGCGAGGTCGTGACACGAACCGGCCAATTGTCCGCTGCCATGAACGACCGGCAGAGCTCTGCGTCGAGCTGGTTGGCTCCATGGCGGATTGTGTCCAGGAGCTCGAGCGCGTGGTCGCCGGGCAGGGTCCACACAAACGGGCACACCGCGCGCCGGGAGAAGCCGCGCGACGCTCGCCTCGCACACGAAGCCGCCGTGATGGCGCGTACGCAGACAGTCGTAGATGCGCTGTTGCACGACGGGCCGCTCGCGCCGCGACTCGTCGAAATCAAGGCGCTCCGGGATCGCTACGCCCCGGAGACAGCATCACGAAAAGCTCCGTCGAGACGGCTCAATTCTTTCGACGAGCGTCGTGACCCCGGCTGGGAGCTCCGAGGCCAGGGCGCTCGGAAACGCGCGGCCATACGTCGGCACGCTACTTCGCCAGCTCGTCGACCTCTCGCTTGAAGCGCTCGATGTCGCCGGTCTCGTAGCCTTCGTGGACGAAGCGGACGATGCCCTTCTTGTCGATGACGTAGCTGCTCGGCATCTTGGGCAGGTCGTAGGTTGCCGCGGTGGCGCCCGACGGGTCGAGCAGCACGTCGAGTGACAGCCCGAGCTGTGTGACCAGGGCCTGCGCGTTGTCGCGGCTCTTGTCGATGTTCACGGTGACGAACGTGGCCTTGCCGGAGAGCGCCTTCGAGAGCTTGTCGAGCTCGGGCAGCTCGCGTCTGCAGGGCTCGCACCACTGCGCCCAGAAGTCGACGACGACCACATGGCCAGTGAGCGCGGAGAGCGTGACCCTGGGTCCACGTAGCGATGGGAGCGAAAAGCTCGGCGCCTTCTGCCCCTTGTGCACCTTTGCGAACGCCGGCGTGGCGACCAACAGCGAGAGCGCGAGCACCTTCTTCATTTGGTCAGCTCCTCGTCGATCCAGTCCTTGAGGTCGTCGAGCGTCTTCGGGCCGTCGTGCTTGCGACCGTTGATGTACAGCGACGGAGTGGAGTCGATGTTCACCTTCTCGCCTTCCTGGTGATCGGCCTCCACTTGCGCCTTCATCGGCTCGATGTCGGCCTTCCACTTGCTCATGTCGAGCTTCAGCTCCTTCGCGTACTGCTCGAGCACGGGCATGTTCTCGTGCTGCTGGTCGCTCCCGAAGAGCTTGTCGTGGAACCCCCAGAACTTGCCCTGCTTGCCCGCGGCGAGCGCGGCCGCGGCGGCGAGAACCGCGTCGGGGTGCGCGTGACCGATGGGGTAGTTCTTGAAGTAGAGCTTCACCTGGCCCTTGTACTCCTCGAGAATCTTGTCGAGCTCGGGCTGGAGGTGCTTGCAGTGCGGGCACTGGAAGTCCGAGAATTCCACGAGCGTGACCGGTGCCGACGCATCGCCTCGCAGCGGCGCGTTTCTGGTGTCGAACGAGAAGCGCTTCGCTTCCACGAAGCGCGCGTCGTAATGCTCCTCCACCTCGCTCGGTAGCAGGCCCGCCTTGAGCAGCCGCGCGATGTAGCGTGCCGCGAAGATCGACCGCTTGCACTTCGGATCGGTGCGGATGGACGTCTCGAGCGAGTGCGCTTTGCCACACGCGGACGCGTTCTTCTCGACTAGGTTCCAGAAGCCCTTCACGTCGCTATCGTGCAGGCTCGACAGGTCGACTCCGACGAGGGGCTGATGAACGACCGCGGGCGCGGCGGCCGGCGTCGCATCGGCCTTCTTGTCCGAGCAGGCCGAGAGCCCGAGCAGCAGCGAGAACAGGAGCGACGAGCGCGAGGAGATCATTCGCTCGTCTCGTATCGTAGGCCATAGCCCGGGTCAAGACGACGCGTGCACCTCTTGACCGTGCCGGTGCGCGGTGTTACCTGAAGGACTGAATGAGCAATCATTCATCGACGTCTTCCGCTCGCAAGGCGGCCGGCAAGCCGGGCCCAAGGGGCAAGAGGCGTCCCGTCGATGTGGCGGCTCCGGGTAAACGGGAGCGCATCCTCGACGCCGCGATGAAGGTGTTCGCCGCCGAGGGCTTCTACAACGCGCGCATCTCGCAGATCGCGGATGCGGCCGGCGTCGCGGACGGCACCATCTACCTGTACTTCAAGTCGAAGGACGAGCTCCTCATCAGCCTCTTCGAGGACCGGATGGATCGCGTGCTCGCGACGCTGCGCCAGGCGCTCGAGGCGGGTGGGACGGCCGTCGAGCGCCTCCGTCGCGTCATCGAGCTGCACCTCGAGCTCATCGAGGCGAACCCGGAGATGGGCGAGGTCATCACCGTCGAGCTGCGGCAGTCGTCGAAGTTCGTGCGCGAGTACGAGAACGTCAAGTTTGCCGAATTTCTACGCCTCATCGCCGGCGCCATCGCCGACGGTCAGAAGGCCGGCGAGCTGCGCGCGGACCTGGACCCGCAACTCACCTCCCGCGTGCTGTTCGGCGCGCTCGACGAGGTCGCGCTGTCGGGGATCGTGCGCGCACCGAAAAAGGAACGCGGCCGGCCGCGAGGAGATCTGAAGGAGGCGGGCCGCCAGCTCGGTGCTCTTTTCCTGGATGGGCTTCGCGCGCCATTGCGCAGCGATGCCAAGTCGAAGTAACAAATGCAGCGCAACAACTCGTCAGGCCAAGGAGCACACGTGAAGATTCTCGTGACGGTGAAGCGGGTCCCGGACCCCGAACAGAAGATCAAGCTCAAGGGGGCGGAGGTCGACTTCTCCGCGGCCAACTGGCAGCTCAACCAGTTCGACGAGTACGCCGTCGAAGCGGCGCTGCGCATGACGGAGAACGCGTCGGCTGGCAACGTGCGCGATGGCGAGGTCACCGTCGTCTCCATCGGTCCGAAGGAGGTGTCGCAGCAGCTCCGCTCGGCGCTCGCGATGGGTGCGGACAAGGCGATCCTCATCGACGGCTCCGACGACAAGCTCGACGCGGACGTGGTCGCGAAGACGCTGCAGAAGATCGTCGAACGCGACAAGCCCGACGTCGTTATTCTGGGCAAGCTCGCTGCAGACAACGAGTCGAACGACGTGGGTCAGCGCCTCGCCGGGTATTTAGGCTGGCCGCAGGCCACCTTCGCCTGCACCATCGAGACGATCGACGGTGGCAAGGCGCTCAAGGTCGGCCGCGAGGTCGACGCCGGTGTCGAGGTCAAGCAGGTCACGCTTCCGGCCGTCGTCACGGTCGACCTCCGCATCGTCTCGCCGCATGCCATCAAGAACGGCAAGACGGCCGCCGATCACGCGTACGCCGAGGGCGCGCGCTACGCGTCGCTCAAGGGCATCATGGCGGCGAAGAAGAAGCCGGTCGAGGAGACCACCATGGCGGCGCTCGGCGTCACCGCGGAGCCAAAAGTGAGGCTCATCGGCTCGGTCGCCCCACCGCAGCGCAAGGCGGGCATCAAGGTGAGCTCGGTCGAAGAGCTCGTGCAGAAGCTCCACAACGAAGCAAAGGTGATCTGATGGGCAACGTCCTCGTCGTACTCGAAACCCAGGGAGGCCACGTCCGCACCGCCAGCCTCCACGCTGTCACGTTCGGGAAGAAGATGGCGGAGCTGCAGGGCGGCAAGCTGCATCTGCTCGTCGCTGGCAAGGGCGTCGAAGCCGCTGCAGCCGAGGCGGCCAAGCTCGGCGTCGACGTGCTCGTCGCCGATGCGCCCGCGCTCGAGCACGCGCTCGCAGAGACCTGGGCCACGGCGATCGTGCAGGCCGCCAAGGAGGTCGGCGCAAACGTCGTCGCGGCCACGGCCACGTCCGTCGGCAAGGACGTGCTCCCGCGCGTGGCAGCGCTGCTCGATGCCGGCATGGTGTCCGACGTCATTGCCATCACGGCCGCGAACCGCTTTCGTCGCCCCGTGCTCTACGGCGCTATCGTCTCGGAGGTCGAGATCACGTCGCCGGTCATCGTCGCGAGCGTGCGGCAGACCGAGTTTCCAGCCGCACAGCCCGAGGGTCAGGGAGAGGTCACGAAGCTCGCTGTCGCAAACCTCGACGCCAAGGGCGCGCAGTTCGTGTCCAT
>JAYTLP010000627.1:0-12175 GCA_043729375.1 Myxococcales bacterium | reverse complement strand
GCTGGTCGGGCATCGTGAAGCTCTTGCTGCCCGACACCGACGTGTTCACCACCGACGTGTTCACCATCGACACCGCCACGCTCGTCCCGGGCGCGACGTTCTCGCACGTGGGCATGACGCTCTTCGACATGGCCGTCAACCCGGTGAGCGGGAACGTCTACGTGTCCAACACCGAGTCGCGCAACGACCTCCGCTTCGAGGGGCCCTCCACCTCTACCCGGGGCAGACGCTGCAGGGCCACCTCGCGGAGTCGCGCGTCACCGTGCTGTCTGGCAGCACCGTCACCCCGCGACATCTCGACAAGCACATCGACTACTCGAAGCTGCCCGCGCCCGCAGGCACCGCGGAGCACAGCCTCGCGACGCCCATGGACCTCGTCGCGTCTGTCGATGGCGCGACGCCGTACGTCGTCGCGTTCGGCTCGAGCAAGGTCGGGGTGCTCGACACCGCGGCGCTCTTGGCCGACACGTTCGATCCTTCGACGACCAGCACGAAGTACCTCGACGTGACCGACGGGGGCCCGAGGGCCTTGCGCTCGACGACACGAACCGCCGGCTCTTCGTCGCCACGCGCTTCGACAAAGGCGTCTCGCTGTTCGACCTGACCACGAGCAAGGAGGTTGCGCACTCGAAGCTGCACAACCTCGAGCCGCCGAAGATGGCGTCGGGTCGGCCGTTCCTGTGCGACGCGAAGGCATGTCTTCGAGCGGCGCGGCCGCATGCGCGAGCTGCCACACGTCCGGCGACATGGACCAGCTCGCGTGGGACCGCGGCAACTTCGACGGCGACGTGACCGTGACGCCCGTCAACATCGAGCTCGGGATCGGCGCCGACTCCAGCATCGACGGCACAGGCGCGGCGTCGAACCTGCACTCGACGACTGGCACGATGACGGCGCAAACGCCATGTGACACGGTCAAGCATGGCGCGATGCACTGGCGCGGTGACAGGGTGGCCGGCTTCTTCGGCACCGACACGCACACGAGCGCGCCGACCCGGCGCAGGGCTTCTTCGGCACCGATGGCGAGGACAGCTTCGAGACGCTCCCACCGATCAACAAGATCCCGCAGCTCCGCAACCACTACATCAAGGTCGGCATGTTCGGGCTCGCAGCGATCGCGGGCGAGAATCCGGGCGACAACGGCACGAGGGAGCGCAGGTGCGCGGCTACGGGTTCGAGAGTGACGGCACGACCGACACGCTGTTCCGCTCATTGCAGGCCGACGTGTTCGACAGCGCGTGCGGCGGCAATACTGGTATCTCCGGCGAAGATGCGGAACGACGGGAAGTCGAGCAGCTTCCGCTCGCGTTCAACAACGACCTCGGGCCCGTCATCTGACAGCAGGTGACGCTCGGTGCGAACGACGACGGCTCGGGCGCGGCACGCGTGGCCTCGCTCGTCGCCCGCGCACAGATCCGCGCTACCGTCCGCAAGCAGGCCTCCTTCCGCTGGCACCCCTCCGACCTGCGATTCGCGTGCACGCCGCGCTCACGCACCGTCAGCGCCGAGTCAGCCGCGCTGCAGCTCGACGACGAGATCCTCGTGCGGGCGCGCAATGAGCTCCTTCGTGACGAGCAGCCCTGCCGGCACGAGGGCCTCGGCGGCGAAGAGACCCGCTTCCACGTCTCCCTGGGTGCCCTGGAGCGCATAGTACGCCTTGCCGCCGATGCCGTCGGCGAGACGCAGCGCGACGAGGCGGACCTCGGCAGCCTTGCATGCGCCGTCGGCACTCACGAGCGCAGACGCGACGCTGAACGTCTCGACGAGCCCGAGCGCGTGGTCGTCGATGAGCGCGAACGTGCCGCGCAGCGCATCGACCACCTGCGGGTCCACCTGCGCGAGCTCGAGCCTGTCGACGAACATCTCGTCGGCGACCGCAAATCCGGCTGCCATCGCTTCCTTCACGTCCGCGACGCCGCCCACCACGAGCACGAGGAACTTGCCCGGCGAGACGGCGCGCGCGAGCACGAGCTCGACGGGGGCACGCTTGCACATCGCGTCCGCCACCACGTGACCGCGCGCGATGGATGACATCTCGAGGAGCCCCAGCGCGTCGCCCCCGATGCGCGCATCGGCGCCGACTCGCGCCGTCTCACCGGTTCGAAGTAGGAACGGACCGATCACGATGCGTCGCTCCGCCCGGCTAGACGAAGCGGAAGTGATCCTTCAGCGTGCAGCGGCGCTCGCGCGAGAAGCTCACCGCTGTGGTGAGGCCCTCGCCCGTGGGAGAGGCGATGGTGAACGACGTGTAGCCTTCGCCCTCGGCCCCGAGGCCGTTGAAGTTGGGCCCGTTCTTGATGAAGATCGACGTGTTCATCGTCCGCGCCATAGCAGAGAGCGCCTCGACGTGCGTCGAGTACATGCTCGCAGTGTGCCCGTAGCCGTGCTCGCAGCGCTTCGCCGCGGCGATGGCCGAGGAGACGTCGGGCGCGCGCGTGATGCCGATGACCGGCATGAGCAGCTCGATCTGCATGAACGGGTGATCCTCGGGAACCTCTGCGAGCACGAGCTTGCACTCGTCGGGCACGTGCACGCCTATCTGCTTGAGGATGTGGTTCGCGTTCTTGCCGACGAAGTCCTTGTTGGGGTGGTCCTTGTCGACGACGATGCTCTCGAGCTGGCGGAGCTGGCGCTCGGTGAGCAGGTAGTTGCCCTCCTTGACGAGCAGCTCCTTGAGCTCGTCGGCGACGGAAGCGACGACGATGACTTCCTTCTCGTCGGTGCAGATGATGTTGTTGTCGAACGACGCGCCGCGCGTGATGCCGCGGGCAGCCACATCGAGGCGCGCCGTCTCGTCGACAACGACCGGCGGATTGCCAGGGCCGCCGCAGATGGCGCGCTTGCCCGAGCCCATGGCCGCCTTCACGACGCCGGGGCCTCCCGTCACCGCGAGGATGCGGATGAGCGGGTGCTTCATGAGCGCGTTCGCCGACTCGATGGTGGGCTCGGCGATGGAGCAGATGAGGTTCTGCGGGCCGCCCGCGCCGACGATCGCTTCGTTGAGGATGTGCACGAACCACGAGCACACGCGGCGCGCGCTCGGGTGCACGTTGAAGACGACGGCATTGCCGGCGGAGATCATGCCGAGGCTGTTGTTGATGATCGTCTCGGTGGCGTTGGTGGTGGGCGTGACGGCGCCGAAGACGCCGAACGGCGCGCGCTCGATGATGGAGAGCCCGTAGTCACCCGAGTACGTGATGGGCTTCAGAATCTCGGGACCGGGCGTCTTCTCGGCGCACAGCGTGTTCTTGACGATCTTGTCCGCGACGCGACCGAGCCCCGTCTCGTCGACCGCGTAGTTTGCAAGCTCGTTGACGTGCTTGAGCGTCACCTTGCGCATCGCATCGACGATGCGATAGCGGCTCTCGAGCGAGCTGCGCTCGAGCTCCTCGTACGCCTTGCGCGCTGCCTTCGCGGCCGAGTCGACGTCGGCGAAGATGCCTAGCCGCGCCGACGGGATGCGCCCACCCTTGGCGTGACCGCCGGAGAACGTCTGCGGCAGGCGAGAGACCGCACGCTCGACGGCCTCGGCTGGCGAGCCCGGCAGGCCCGGCCCGAGCCGCGCCATCACCTTGTCGACGATCTCCTGGATGCGCTTCTCGTCGTAGTCCATCGCTACGTGGGGTCGGTGGAGGCGTGGTAGCGGGAGGTGCCGCCGGTCTCGACCTCGTCGACGATGGCCATCACCGTTGCGTCGACGGGGCGGTCCTTCGTGACCTTCGTCTGACGCGCCGACGAGCCGGAGCAGTAGAGCACCACCTCACCGACCCCAGCGCCGACGGCGTCGACGGCGACGACGATGCCGCCTTGCGCCTTGCCGTCTGCATCGCAAGCCTTCACCAGAAGAAGCTTGAGCCCGGTGAGCTCCTGCTCCTTTCGGGTCGACACCACCGTGCCGATGACTCGTCCGAGGACCATCGCTACTTCTTGCTGCTGTCGCTGCCTGCGGCGGACGTGCCCTGACGACCGAGCGGGAGCGCCTGGTCGATGTTGGCGTGCGGGCGCGGGATGACGTGGACCGAGACGAGCTCGCCCACGCGCTCCGCGGCGCGCTGACCGGCCTCGGTCGCTGCCTTCACCGCAGCGACGTCGCCGCGCACGATCGCCGTGACGTAGCCACCGCCGATGCGCTCGTAACCAACCAGCTCCACGCGCGCGGCTTTCACCATCGCGTCAGCCGCTTCGACCATGCCCACGAAACCCTTGGTCTCGATCATTCCCAGCGCGTCAGCCATTTACCGTATCTCCCTGTGTGCTTCTCGAAAACTATTTGTCGACGAACTTTTCGGAACTCTTGCCGCCAATGCCCTCGATGGCGGCAATTGCGGCCTGCGACGCGGAGTCGATCTCCGACTCCGTACCGCACATGTACAGACGACCGAACGCGCCGTACGGTGTGACGGACACGAGTCCCACATTGGCGGCCTTCTCTGCCTCGTTGGCGGCGAACGCCACGTAGCCTGCGGGCTCCGTCTCGAGGATGAAGAGCGACTGGCCGGGCAGGATCATCATTCCCTGCGAATTCCGGTTGATGAGCTGCGCCTGGTACGGTTCGATGGCCCGGATGATCTGTGTGGTGAGGATCTTCGGCTTCAGCCTGTCGTCCTCGGTGACCCCGAGGTGATCGAGGATCGCCTTGCCCGCCTGACGGACCTCGCCCTGATCCGGGTCGTGGACCTCGAGGAGACCGTAGGCGCGTTCGACGACCTGGATCGCGGGCACTACCTTGGTGCTCTTGAGCGCGATGTCGGTGACGCGGTTGATGGCAATGCCGGGCGCGATCTCGACGAAGAGAGATGCCATGCCGGGCAGCGGCAGGAAGCCACGTGCCGTCTTGCCGATGAAGCTCGCGAGCTGCGGCTGCAGCGCGTCGATAAACGAGTAGGTTCGCAGCGTCGTGGCCATCAGTCCCTGTCCGAAGTCGAAGGAACGTAGCATGCGAGAAATAAAGCGAGCAAGGCGCGATGCAGCCGCGCTGCTCTTTATGGTGGCAACGATCGCAATCCAGCTCCGCGGCGTCGCCGTCCGGGGCCGCGTGTTCTTCTTCGAAGACGTGGCAGCCTACTTCGAGCCGCTGTGGAGTGCCGCTGCCCGGGCGACACGCGAGGGGACGTTGACCACGCTCACGGACACTTTCGACCCGCTTGCGCTGGGGGCCTGGAGCGGCCAGCCGCTGCTCGGCGACCCACAGCTCGGCATCTTGTACCCGCCGCACCAGCTCCTGTGGTTGCTGATGCCGGCGGTTCGCGCCTACGCCGTCGACGTGGTGCTGCACTCGCTGTGGGCGGCATTCGGTGCCTATGCGCTGGTCCGCGCGCTCGGTCGTTCGCGGGCCGCAGCAGCGACAGCGGGCACTGCTCTGTCGCTGTCGGCCTACTTCGTCCTCGAGACGCGGCACGTGATGTTCCTCGTCTCGGCCTCCTGGGTGCCTTGGCTGCTGCTGGCAGTGACTCTGCACGCGCGCGCCGGCTCGCGGCGGAGCGCGGCGGCGATCACGACGTGCGCCGCGATGGCGTTGCTCGGTGGCGGGTGGTCGATGCTCGTATTCGCGCTGCCGCCGGTGCTGGTGTTCACCGCGGCGCGGCTTCGTGACAGGCGGCGAAGGTGGCTGTCGACGACCGCAGCGGCGCTGCTCGGTGTCGCGCTCGCGGCCGTGCAGCTACTGCCCGCGGTCGCACACGGCGCGCTGTCGCCCCGTGCCCTGCCGCTCGCGCCCACGTTTGCGTCGAGCTACGCATGGCCGACGTTCGCCTACGCGAGAACACTGCTGTTTCCGCTCGCGTATGGCGACGACGCGCTCGGTACCTACGTCGGCGCACCCGACCAGTGGGAGCTGTGCGGCTACGGTATGGGGGCCATCGCAGCGGTCTTTGCGCTGTGCTCGCTCGCGCGCCGAGACGGTCGGAAGGAGCGCATCGCGTACCTTGCGCTCGTCGGCATCGCGATCCTGGCCGCGCTCGGCGACGGCGGGCCGCTCGGTCCACTGCTGCGCCACGTGCCTCTGCTGTCACGCGCGCGCTGCCCCGCGCGGGCGCTGTTCATCTACACGATAGTCGTGCCGCTGCTGTGCGCCGACGGCGTCGACCGGCTCCGCGCGCGCTGGGCGTGGCTCGTGCCGCTCGCCGTTGCGCTCGAGCTGCTCGTCACGTTCCGCGCCGAGAACCCGACCGTGCCGATGACGGAGACGGCGATCGCACCGCCGGCGCTGGCCGCGATCCCGCAAGAGCCCAGCGACGGTCGGACCCTCTTCGACGTGCACCTCGGGCAGCGCTACCACAACGGCGGCCTGCGCTGGAACCGTGAGTCCGCAGGCGGCTACAGCTCGCTGCCCCTGTGGCGCTACCTCCACCTCCTGTGGATCGCGAACCACCGCACCGTCTACCCCGGCTGGCCTGCGCCCGCGCTCGCACACGACCTCACGGCGCAGGGGCTGTGGACGCTCGACTCGCCGATCGTCGACCTGCTCGACGTGCGCTGGCTGCTCACGCCGCACGACCGTCCTCCAGCGGGAACGGGATGGGTGCGCGAGGCGGCTGGCGACGATGACATCGATCGCTGGCGCAACGACGAGGCGATGTCCCGCGGCTTCGTCGTGCACGACCTCGAGCGTGTCCGGGACGAGAGGGCCGCAGCGGTCGCGATCGCGCGCGCGGACTTCGTGCCGGGTCGCGCGATCGTCGAGGTCGAGGTGAGGGTCGAGCCTGGTGACGTGGAGCCTGCGACGCTGGTCGGCCGCGAGCACTTCGCGGTGAGCGTGCACGGCGCGGGGGTCTTCGTGCTTTCGGAGCCGTGGCTTCCGTCGTGGCGCGTGTTTGTGGACGGTCGCGAGATGCCGGTGCTCCGCGTTGACTACGCGCTCACCGGCGTTGCGATCTCATCGGGGCATCATGACGTACGCTTCGAGCGCGTGGACGAGCCGCTGCGCTGCGGCGCGCTCGTCTCTCTCGTTGCGCTGCTCGTCACGCTCGCACTCTGCATCCCCGCCCCGATCCCGAGGAGACCTTCATGACCGAAGCAGCAAACCCGTACCGCGTCGGCGCCGAGCTCGCGCAGGACCTCATCGTCACCACCGGAAACGACATACAGGGACACCGCGTCGAACGCTACCTCGGGGTGGTGCGCGGCATCGTGGTGCGCTCGCCCAGCATCGGTCAGAACTTCTTCGGCAGCCTCAAGCAGATCGTCGGTGGCAACATCGAACTCTTCGCGGAGGTCTGCGAGGCCGCGCGGCACGAGGCCTACGCCCGCATGCTCGGTCACGCGAAGGACATGGGCGCGCAGGCCGTCATCGGCATGCGCTACGACGCGACGGAGTTCTCTGCCGGCGTCACCGAGGTCCTCGCGTACGGGACCGCCGTGACCATCGCCCGCACGGCTTGAGGCACGGCTGGATCCGGAAACGCATGCCTGCGACAACCTCGAGCTACCCGGAGCCTAGGAGGCCTCAGCGGTGATGCGCCCCGATCGCGCCGAAGGCGAGGCCGAGGCCGGTGTCACGAACAGCAGAGCTCGACGCCGGCCTTCATCTCGACGCCGGCCTTCATATGAATGTCGCCCTCGACGAAGTGCCGTCCTTCGTCGGAGTTCTTGCACGAAATGACGCCGGCCACTGCGACGCCCACTCGCACGAACGGCATCAGCGGCACCCGGTGCATCGGCCTCTCGAGCGACATCGCGAGGAACAGGCCCGGCTCCGCGCCGACGGCGTGGGCCACGTTCAGTTCGAGCCCTACCCGGAACGACAGCTTCGACGTGTGGCCCACCAGCCCCTTGTTTCCGGCACCGTCGTCCGGCGCGGGCCGAAGCTTCGAGAAGCACGACGAGGAGCGGAAGCACGCGTGGGCTCATGGCCAACCAAGCGCCGCTCGTCGTGCCGAATTCCGTCTACGGGTTCGTCGTCACCTTCGCGCGCGGCGGGCGGCCGAGCACGTGGGTGTGCAGCGGCTCGGACTCGTCGTGGAGCTGGGCGCTCCAGCGCCGGTACCGATCGCGCAGCGCGAGGTTGTCCTCGGTGGCGCTGCGGTAGCGAACGTACAGCGCTTCCTCCTCGTTGGACTCGCGCTGGCGATGCAGGTCGCGCAGCGAGAGCGCGCGCTGGAGGTGTCCCTCCTCCGACTCCGGATCGAGCTGCAGCAGCTCGGCCGTGGTGGCGAGCGCGCCACGTGGATCCCCGTCCAGCCCGCGCGCACGGCTCACCAGCGCCATCGTCGTGGGGTCGTGCGGCAGCTTCGCCAGCAGCTTCTCCGCGGCCCGACGCGCGGGGCGGATGCGGTACGCGCGCAGCAGCGCCACAGTCGACAGGTAGTCGGGCGCCGGGTGACGCGCGTCGAGAGTTGCAGCAGCCCCAGCACGCTCCAGCACGCGCTCCGTCTGGCCGAGGAGCAGCGCGAGGCGCGCCTGCCCCAGCACCGGCTCGATGCGTCGCGGCTCCCTGCGGGCGGCGCACGCGAGCCATCCCGAGGCCTCGTCCGCGCGATCGGCGAGACCCGCAGCGAGCGCGATGCCGTGATCGAGCACGGTCTCCCACGGGAGCACGTCGCACTGCGCGATCAGCGAGGCATCGTGCTGAAGGAAGACCGAGGCATGCGCGACGTCGACCACGGGCGGACTCTCGCAGGTCCGGCGCACCGCGGCGTCGGCGATGTCCGCGCACGCGAAGCGCGTGTAGTCCGCGGACAGCTTGCGATAGCGAAGGAACGCCTCGACGCGCGTCGTGCCCTCCGGCACCTCGTAGCGGACCGCTTGCGGATCGCCGGGATCGAGCGCCGTGTCGTACACGACGCCGCGCGCATGCTGCACGTCGCGGCGGAGCAGCGGCACGCCATCGCTGTCGACCTGCTGCGCTCGCACGAGGTGCGCCTCGCGACCGACATCGCCGTGTGCATCGAGCGCCCCGCTCTCGGCGAGAAGCGCGCCCTCTTCGTCGTATGCGCGGACGTCGACCCACGCCTCGTTGGAGTCCATCGTGCCGCCGGGAAACCGGTGGCCGACGCCCCGGCTGCGGAGCACGATGTCGACGAGCCGCGCGCCTTCCGGCTGCACGAGCGCGAGCGTGACGCTGCTCTGCAGGAGCGCGACGGTGCGGGCTTCCTGCGCGGCGTCGCCGCGCAGATGCGCGAGCGCCGTGTTGGCGCCGACGAAGCGGTGCGAGCGGATGCGCTTCTCCCCATCGGCGCCGAGATGCGCCGCCGCGTCACCGAGCGCAGCGACCTCCATCGGCATGTGGCAGTCCTGGCAGCGCCTCATCGCAGGTGCGCGATGAATGGATCCCGGGCCGTTGCCGGCAAACGAGCTCTGCGTCCACGCGTGCTGCTCGTCCTGGCCGCGTAGCCAGCGCGCGTGCGTGACGTCGCTGGTGAGGCCGACGCGGTGGCACGTCCCGCAGAACTCGGAGGCAGCCATGGTCGCGGGACGGAGCCTGGCACCGTGTGCCGCGCCGCCCGTGGGCCACGGATCGAGCTTTGCCGTGAAGCTGCCGTTGCCCGAACGCGTGGGGTGCTCCGCGATGGAGTGACAGGTGAGGCAGACGATGCCCGCCTGCGCCTCGCGCGTCCGGTGGTCGATAGCTGCGTCGATGCGTCCGGACGACACGAGCGCGGGATCGTGACAGCCCGCGCAGAAGCGGCTCGCCACGTTGCCGCGCTCCTTGCGAAAGGCTTCGACGGCGGTCGTGTAGTACGGGTTGTCGAACGAGGCGAAGCGGTGCGCGGAGCTGGACCACTGCGCGGCTGCATCGGGGTGACACGCGGCGCACTGGGAGATGCCGATGGGCTCGCCAGCCCAGAAGCCGTGCTTCTCGACCGCGCGCGCGACCTCGGGACGGCTCACGTCCTCGAACGCATCGGGGCCGAGCAAGCGCGGCAGCGCGTCTGGCCCCGATGGAACGAAGTCGGCTGCGAGGGCGGCCGAGCTCACCAGGAAGACGACGAGCGAAAGGACGCGCATCTCGCTGCCGCGCTACTTGCGGCGCGGCGGAGGCTGACCGGGGATGCCGAGTGTCGGTATCGGCGACTGCACGACGGAGCGGAGCGCCACCCTACCGCGTGGTGCCGTCGCGAGGCCCCTGGCAGCGATGGGCGTGTTTGCGCCGCCGTCGGGCGGGCCACCCCAGTTGCCGTAGTGCGGGCTCCGACACGCGACCGGCCCCTTCCAGTAGTTGCGCACGATGTAGCGGCCCTGGAAGTTGTTTGTACCGTCCGTGCTGCGTGCAGCGCCGGCGTCGGCCGACGCGCCGTTCCACTCCGCGCGGCCGCCCACCATCGGCGGCGCCGTCTTGAACACGAGGTCGTCGGTGAGCGTGGTGCGGTCGTAACGCGTATGCAGCCGCGTCAGCACCCACGGCGAGTAGTCGCCACCGTTCCACTGCCCATGGTAGCCGGCCGTGCCCTGCCCTCTCGCGCCGAGCGTCACGAGATCGCCGGGTGTGAGCGGCTCCGTCGGGCACGGGTCGCACGACGACGTCTGCCACGCGTACTCCGTCACGATCGCCTTGCCCTGCCGCGGCGCCAGCGTCGCGTCGAACAGCTCGGCGTAGAACGACGCGAAGTCCTTCTTCACCTGCGCGACCACGTCGAGGTTAGTGGGGATGAACACGTTCGGGTAGTTCGCGGCCTCGAAGCGCGACTTCGGATCGAGCAGGTACACGATGAGGTCCTGCTTCGCCTCGGCGTTGAGCAGCCCGAGGCGCACCGGCAGCCGCACCTCGTTCGAGTCGTAGCTCACGCGCAGCGGAGAGAGCTGCACGGTGCCCCGCGCGTCCCGCTTCACCTTCTTGATGTCCACCTTTGCCACGAAGAACTTCATCTGGCTGCGCACATATGGCGCCAGTGCCTCCGCTGCACCTTGCGGGATGGTGTAGGCGTGCTCGCGCAGCCAGGTCTCGAGTCCGCCCGACTCCTTCGCGGACAGCACGAGGATCTCGTACTCACCGACAGCAAATCGCGCCTCGATCTTCACGCCGTGCGCGCTGTCGTCCTTGTCCATCGATCGGCCGGCCGCACCGGCCGTGGGCGCCGCTCCGGGGCTCGCCCTCTCCTCGTCGTACTGCGGCGCGCACGGATCCTGCTCCCAGTACTCGACCAGCCGCGGAGCCGACAGCGCGTCGATGTGCGCGAAGACGTCGAGCGGCAGCGTCTTCACGTCCTCCTTCTTGAGCACGACCGGCACCGGCACCACCATCGCAAAGTTCTGCGGTGGACCCTTGTAGGTGTTCGACATGGTCAGCGACGTGTGGTTTCCCTCGCGCAGGATCGCCACCTGCGACGCATTGTTCGTGAGCTTCTCGTTCGAGCCCGCGACGAAGAACCCACAGAACGCCTCGCTCCGTGCCGATACCACGAGCGAGAGCAACGACAACGAACCGACCAGCCAGCGCTTCATGAAGCCTCCTTGCACTACCAACGCACGAGCGGAACAGACGATCTACCTGTGTTGCTGCGGCGGCGGCTGTCGGGAGATGCCCAGCATCGTGCCGTTCCGCCCGGCGCGCTCGCCCGCGATCGCGGGGGCCGCCGTGGAGACCAGATCGTCCGGAAGCGCCGTGCGGTTGCCCTCCCCGAAGATCGCCACCTGGACGCGTTGCTCGTGAGCTTCTCGTTCGAGTCCGCCACGAAGCAAACGTGAAACGCCTCGGCCCTCATCGTCGCCACCAACAACGCTGCGACCACCCAGAACGTCATCTGCCAGCCCCCCACGCGTTTCACCGCCCACACCACGGATGCGCATGACCGTATCACGAACGATCTGCGGCACCGGCAGCTCGATCCGGCGCGGACACGTTCGCGGTCTCGTTCGTGGCCGCGTGTCATCACGGCAAGTCGACGGCGGGCACGACCTCGGTGGGACGAACGACGCCGCCATCGGTGACCCCGATGCAGCCGTGGACCTTGCCGGACAGCCGCCCGGCCGGATGGCGAGCACCTGCACGCGCTCGCGGCTCCGGATGCGACGCGCAGCATCGTCGTATCGCACCCGTTCGCCGACCATGGCGGAAAGGGTCTCGACTGCGAGCTCTTTTAGCCTGCCTGCGACGGCGCCATCCTGCAGTTCGGTACACGCTTTGCGATGGGGACCAACACCGGGGGCGACATCGTGTTTTCGCCCGATGGCAAGCTCGCGCGTATCGCGATGTCTGATGACGGCGACACGCTCTTCATCATCGACCCCGACACCACTG
>JAYTLP010000626.1:0-11464 GCA_043729375.1 Myxococcales bacterium | reverse complement strand
GCTTCTCTCGGAACCCGCCGTACTGCTGCGCCGTTTCTTGCGCCGCGAGGCCCTTGCTTCGTGCACGGGCCGCGAGGTCGGTCAGGTGGCCGAGGAGCGCGGTGTCGAGCTCGCCGTCGAGCGTGGGCTGCATGCGCTCCCACCGGAAGGGAATGTGTACGACCTCGAAGCCCTCGGCTGCGAAGCAGCTCGTGGCCACGGCATTCACGCGGCGTCGGCTGAGGTGCCTGCGCCCCGATCGGGGAGCTCACTGCCGGACATCGGCAGCGTGATAGCGAAGGTGCTGCCGAGGCCGAGCGTGCTCGTCGCGCGGATCGTGCCGCCGTGGGCCTCGACGAGCTCCTTCACGATGTAGAGCCCGAGCCCCGCGCCCCCCGGCGGCGCGCCCGGACCGCGAAAGAATCGCTCGAACAGCCGCGGCAGCACGTCGGGCGGGATCCCTTCACCCGTGTCGACGACGCGGAGGCGCAGCTCGCTCTCCACGCGCTCTGCCTGCACCGTCACCCGGCCCTGCGGGTGCGTGTGGCGCAGCGCGTTTCCCACGAGGTTGCCGAGCACGAGGCGCAGCCGGTCCGGATCGGCGGAGACCGCGACGTCGCTGACCTCCTCGACGAGCGTCACGCCGCGGTCGCGCGCGTCTGGACGAAGCTCGGCCAGCACATCGCTCACGAGCGCGTCGAGCTGCACGGTGCGGCGATGCAGCTCGACACGCCCACCCGAGATGCGCGAGAGGTCGAGGAGCTCGTCGACCGTGCTCTGCAGACGATCGCAGTCCTCGCGCGCGGCGAACAGCAGCTCGGCCTGCTTGCCGGACAGCTCGCCCACGAGATTCTCCGTGCACAGGTGGAGTGCCATGCGCAGCGACGTGAGCGGCGTGCGCAGCTCGTGCGCAACGGTGGCGACCAGATCGGTCTTCAGCTCGTCCACCCGACGGAGCCGCGTCACGTCCTGCCACACGAGGCTCAGGCCGCCCTCGTCCCCCTCGATGACCGCCGCGCGCAGGAGGTAGTGCCGCGCGCCCTCGCGCGTGCCGACGAGCACCGCCTCCTCGAGGCCACGCGGATTCGCCGCGCCTCGTCGCGCCGCGCCCTCGACGAGAGCACGGACCTCAGGGGTCACGCGTGCCCAAGGATCTTGCGCCTCGGGGTCGACAAGAAGGAGCTCGAGCGCGGCGCGGTTGGCGTCGCGCACCTTGCCGGTCGCGTCCAGCATCAGCACCGGGTCGGGCAGGCTGTCGATGGCCGCCTGCGACGCGTGCTGTGCTTGTAGAAGATCGCCGAGCGAGCTCGAGCGATACGCAGCGAGGCGGGCAGCCATCGTGTTGAGCTCCGTGGCCACCGCGCCGATCTCGTCACCGCCCGGCAGCACGATGCGCGCCTGCAGATCACCTTCACCGAGCCTGCGCACGGCCTGGCTGAGCACGGCGAGCGGCCTCGTGAGTCGGCTCGTCAGCACGGCCGATGCGAGCAGGCCGAGCACCAGCGCAGCGAGCGTCACGGCGATGAGCAAAGCGCTCATCGCGTCGGCGCTCCGGCGCGCGCGCTCGCTCTTGCCCACCATGGCGTCCTGGTTCACGGCGGTGATGCGGTCCGTGTCGCCTTCGAGCTCGCGCAGCGAGGCGTCGACGCTTTCACGATGATGGACCTGCTGCGCGAAGCGCGTCCAGGCCCCGCGCAGCTCGATGGTCATCGCCTGCTCGCCCGGCTCGGTGACGTTGTGCTCCTGAAAGGCAAGCTGACGCTCGAAGTCGGCTCGAGCGGCTGGCGCGTCGACATCACGCGCCATGGCCTCGGCAGCGGCGTGCATGCGCTGCGCGGCGAGCACGCTCAGGTGGTTGTCCTTGAGGATGTCCTGCGAGGCGCGATCGAGCGTGGCCACCGTGTGGCGTGCCCAGCCGCCGATGAGCAGCAGTCCGAGCGCGAGCGGGAGCTGCGCGAGGAGGAGCTTTCTGCGGAGCGTCACTCGTCGACCTGCGAGCCGAACGAAACGATATGCAGATCGAATCCATCCGCTTCACGGACGAGCCGGAGCGGCACCGACCGTCCCACGAGCTGCCTCCACCAGGGCTGGTGCGAGCGCCCGATCACGATGTGTCCGACGCCGTGCGAGCGCGCAAAATCGAGCAACATCGTCGAAGGATCTCGTCCCTGCAGCCGGACCACCTCGCCACCGAGCTCGCGTGCGAGATCGAGGTTGGCGTGCAGCCGACGCTGGACCTCGGCATCGATGCGCTGCACGGACTCCCCGGGCGTCTCCACGTACACCACGAACCAGTCGGTGGAGAGTCGCCCCGCCATCCGACTCGCACGCCGTAGCAAGGTGGCCGCGTGCGGAGGAAACGACGACATGCACACCATCACGCGCGCGGCGGTCCCGGCCGGTCGCTCGTCGACCTCCACGCTGTCGGCCACCTCGCGCAGCGACAGCTCGCGCAGCGTCGACAGCGTCGCGTCCTTGAAGAAGCCCTCGAGGGCGCGCGACACCTTGTCGGCCGCGTAGATCTTGCCGGCCTCCAGACGGGCGAGCAGATCGTCGACGGACAGGTCGATGTTCACCACCAGCGCGCGCCGTAGCACCGTGTCCGGTACGGTCTCGCGCACCTGCACCGAGGCCGCGCGTGAAACGAGATCGTTCAGGCTCTCGAGGTGCTGGATGTTGAACGCGGTGATGACGTGGATGCCGGCCTCGAGCAGCTCGAGCACGTCCTGGTAGCGCTTGCGATTGCGCAGCCCGGGCGCGTTGGTGTGTGCCAGCTCGTCGACGATGGCCACATGGGGCCGACGCGCCAGTATCGCGGGCAGGTTCATCTCCTCGATCACGACGCCGCGGTAGTCGATGCGCTGGCGCGGCACGACCTCGAGCCCCTCCAGGAGCGCGATTGTCTCCTTTCTGTCGTGTGGCTCGATGTAGCCGAGCACGACGTCCACGCCCTGCCGGACCAGAGCGTGAGCCTCCTCGAGCATCCGGTAGGTCTTGCCCACGCCTGCTGCGTAGCCGAGGTAAACCTTCAGCTTGCCGCGCTGTGCGCGCTCGACCCGGCGCAGCAGCTCGTCGGCACGATTCATCGGCTTCATCGTGAGCCGCGGTCTCCGTCGTCGCAAGCACGATTCTCCGGCTCAGCGACGGCATTTCGTGTTGCAAGGATGCTCCGCGCGCTTTCGTGCAAGTTGCACGGGCGTCCGCGTTCATGTCGACGACATTGCCGACGACGTCGCCATGGCACGGCTCGTGCCTTGTCTCTTGCCCATGAGCCTCGACTACAGCATCGGCCTGGTCGTGGCCGTGATCCTCGCCTCGTACCTGGTGTATGCGCTGCTGCGCCCGGAGCGCTTCTGATGACGCTCGTCGGCTGGGCGCAGATCCTCGCCTTTCTCGGGATCATCGCGCTCCTCACACGGCCACTCGGCATCTACCTCCACTGGGTGCTCGAGGCCGACCGGCCCGTGCTCGCCATCGAGCGGCTGCTCTTCCGCGCCTGCGGCGTGGACCCCGCGCACGATCAATCGTGGAAGGCGTACCTAGGCTCTCTGCTCGCGTTCTCGGCGTTCGGGCTCTGCGTCGTGTACGCGCTGCTCCGGCTGCAACACGCTCTACCGCTCGATCCGCAGCACTTTGCCGGCGTGCATCCGGCGCTGGCGTTCAACACGGCGGCGTCCTTCGTCACGAACACCGACTGGCAGTCGTACGGAGGCGAGTCGACGATGAGCAACCTGTCGCAGATGGCCGCGCTCGGCTGGCAGAACTTCGTGTCGGCAGCGGCTGGCCTCGGCGTGGCAATGGCCGTCGCGCGCGGTGCGACGCGGCAGCACCTCGGAAACTTCTGGGTGGACCTCTTGCGCGGAACGTTCTTCGTGCTGCTGCCCATCGCGCTGTGCGCGACGGTCTTCTTCCTGTCGCAGGGCGTGGTGCAGACGCTCGCGCCGTTCGTGGAGGCCCACACGCTAGAAGGGGGCAAGCAGCTCATCGCGCTCGGCCCGGTCGCCTCGCAGGAGGCCATCAAGCAGCTCGGCACAAACGGAGGTGGCTTCTTCAACGCGAACAGCGCACACCCGTTCGAGAACCCGACTCCACTCACGAACTTCGTGCAGCTCCTGCTCGTCTTCTCGATCCCCGCCGCACTGACCTACACGTTCGGTCGCATGTGCAAGGACCAGCGGCAGGGCTGGGCCCTGTTCGCCGCGATGAGTGTGCTGTTCCTGGGCGGCGTCTCGCTGGCCTACGCCGCAGAGAGCCACGGCACGGCGGCGCTGGCGTCGAGCGTCGGGAACCTCGAGGGCAAGGAGACCCGCTTCGGCGTCGCGTCCTCCGCGCTGTTCGCGACCGTGACGACCGACGCGTCGTGCGGTGCGGTGAGCTCCATGCACGAGAGCATGACCGCACTCGGCGGGCTGGTACCGCTCGTGAACATCCAGCTCGGCGAGATCGTGTTCGGGGGGGTCGGCGCAGGGCTCTACGGGATGCTCGTGTTCGTGCTGCTGACGGTGTTCATCGCTGGCCTCATGGTGGGTCGCACCCCCGAGTACCTCGGCAAGAAGATCGAGGCGCGCGAGATGACGCTCGCGATGTTGTACATCCTGGTGTTCCCGCTCTGCGTGCTGGGCCTGTCCGCGTGGGCCGCCGTGGCCCCGTACGCGCTCTCGTCGCTCGCGAGCTCCGGCCCGCACGGCCTCACGGCACTGCTCTACGCGTACACGAGCGGCGCCGGCAACAATGGCTCGGCGTTCGCCGGACTGGCCGCCGACACACCGTTCTGGAACTGGACACTGGGGGTCACGATGCTCGTCGGCAGGTTTGCGATGATCGCTCCAGCGCTCGCGATCGCCGGTTCGCTGGCAGCCAAGAAGACCGTGCCGCCGGGACCCGGAACGTTTCCGACCGGCAGCCTGCTGTTCGTCGGTCTGCTCGTCGCCCTCATCCTGGTGGTGGGCGCGCTCACGTTCTTCCCCGCGCTCGCGCTCGGCCCCATCGTCGAGCACTTCATGTCGATCCGCGGGCAGGTGCTGTGATGGCCACGAGCACCTTCGACTCGCGTCTCCTCTCCACGGCGGTCCTCGACGCCGTCCGCAAGCTCTCGCCACGGGTGATGGCGCGCAACCCGGTGATGTTCGTCGTGCTCGTGGGCAGCGTGCTGACGACCTGCACGTGCATCCGCGACCTGGCGACGGGCCACGGCCCCTATGGCTTCTCGATCGCGACGACGCTGTGGCTGTGGTTCACCGTGCTGTTCGCCAACTTCGCCGAGGCCGTCGCCGAGGGGCGCGGCAAGGCGCAGGCTGCCGCGCTGCGCAAGATGCGCGCGGAGACCACGGCCCGCAGGCTCGGCCCGTCGGGCGAGGAACAGGTGCCGGCATCACAGCTCCGCAAGGGCGACCGCTGCGTGGTGGAGCCGGGCCAGATCATACCGGGCGACGGCGAGGTGATGGAAGGCATCGCGTCGGTCGACGAGTCCGCCATCACCGGCGAGTCCGCGCCGGTCATCCGCGAGTCCGGCGGCGATCGTTCGTCGGTCACCGGAGGGACGAAGGTGCTGTCCGATCGCATCGTGATCCGCATCGCCGCGGACCCGGGCAGCTCGTTCCTCGACCGCATGATCGCTCTGGTCGAGGGTGCGTCGCGTCAGAAGACACCGAACGAGATCGCACTTCACATCCTGCTCGTCGGGCTCACGCTGATCTTCCTCTTCGCGTGCGTCACGCTCGTGCCGCTCGCGCTCTACAGCGGCATCCGGCTCTCGCTCACCACCATCGTCGCCCTGCTCGTGTGCCTCATTCCCACGACCATCGGCGGTCTGCTCTCCGCCATCGGCATCGCGGGCATGGACCGCCTGCTGCGCAAGAACGTCATCGCCACCAGCGGCCGTGCCGTGGAGGCCGCGGGCGACGTGGACGTGCTGCTGCTCGACAAGACCGGCACGATCACCATCGGCAACCGCATGGCTTCGGCATTCTTGCCCCTCGACGGTGTGGGCAGCATGGAGCTCGCCAGCGCGGCGTACCTCTCCAGCCTCCCGGACGAGACCCCGGAGGGTCGCTCGATCGTGACCCTCGTCGAGGCGCAACACGGCAAGCAGCTCGCGCAGAGCGGCACTTTCATACCGTTCTCGGCGAACACACGCATGAGCGGCATCGACCTCGGTGAGCGCATGCTGCGCAAGGGCGCCGTGGACGCGGTCTGCAAGCACGTGGCCTCCCTCGGCGGCGAGGCATCTGTGAACATCCGCACCATCGCCGACCGCATCGGCGACGAGGGCGGCACGCCACTCGCGGTGAGTGACGGCGCGCGCCTGCTCGGCGTCATCCACCTGAAGGACGTCGTCAAGTCGGGGATCGCCGAGCGGTTCGCTCGCTTCCGCGCCATGGGCATCCGCACCGTCATGATCACGGGTGACAACCCGCGGACCGCCGCGTCGATCGCCAAGGAGGCGGGCGTCGACGACTTTCTCGCCGAGGCGACCCCCGAAGCGAAGATGCAGCTCATCATCGACGAGCAGCGGCGCGGTCATCTCGTGGCGATGACGGGCGACGGTACCAATGACGCGCCCGCGCTCGCGCAGGCCGACGTCGGCGTCGCGATGAACAGCGGCACACAGGCTGCAAAAGAGGCCGGCAACATGGTCGACCTCGACTCGAACCCGACCAAGCTTCTCGAGGTGGTCGAGGTCGGCAAGCAGCTGCTCATGACACGCGGGGCGCTCACCACGTTCTCGATCGCGAACGACGTGGCGAAGTATTTTGCGATCTTGCCCGCGCTCTTCGTCGGTGTGTTCCCCCAGATCGCGGCGCTCAACGTGATGCACCTCCGCTCGCCGAGCTCGGCGATCCTGTCGGCGGTCGTCTTCAACGCGCTGATCATCGTGGCGCTCATCCCGCTTGCGCTGCGCGGCGTTCGCTACCGACCGCTCGGGGCGGCCGCCCTGCTCTGGCGCTCGCTGCTCGTGTACGGCGTGGGCGGCGTCGTCGCGCCGTTCGCGGGCATCAAGCTCGTAGATCTCGTGCTCTCGTCGCTGGGGATGGTCTGATGCGCACCCTCGTCATAGCTCTCCGCGTCACCGTCTTGACGCTCGTCGTGACCGGCCTCGTCTACCCGCTCGTCGGGCTCGGGGTCGGCGCGCTGTTCACCCCGCAAGCCGGCGGAAGCCTGGTGCGCGATGGCCACGGCATCGTCGTCGGTTCGGCGCTGATCGGACAGCGGTGGACACGGGCCGCCTACTTCCAGGGGCGCCCGTCCGCTGGCGACTACGACGGCGCCGCATCGGGTGGCTCGAACCTGGGACCCACGTCGAAGAAGCTGCGCGACCGCACGGACGCGGAGCGCGCGCGGCTCGAGCACGAGAATCCCGGCGCGGGGCCCGTACCCACAGAGCTCCTCGCAGCGTCGGCGAGTGGGCTCGATCCGCACATCTCGCCCGCGTCCGCTCGATGGCAGGCTCGGCGCGTCGCGACAGCGCGCGGTCTCACCGTTTCACGTGTCGACGCTGCGATCGATCCGCTCGTCGAGCCGCGCACGCTGGGCTTCCTCGGCGAACCGCGCGTGAACGTCCTCCTCCTGAACCGCGCGCTCGATGCGCAGTTCGGCACGCAGGCCCGGTAGAGTAGAATCGACCCATGAGCAGCACGCCGCTCGAGGTCCTCGTCGTCGACGACGAGAAGAACATCCGGACCACGCTCGCTGCGTGCCTCGAGGCTCTGCGCTGCAAGGTCGGGCTGGCAGCGACCGCGGAGGCGGCGCTCGTCGAGATGAAGCGCCGGCCATACCAGCTCGCGTTCGTCGACCTGCGCCTCGGCACCGCCGACGGGCTGAAGCTCATCCCTGCGCTCAAGGCGGCGCGTCCGCTGGTCGAGGTGGTCCTCATCACCGCGTATGCCACCATCCAGACCGCGGTCGAGGCCATGCGGCTCGGCGCGACCGATGTGCTGCCGAAGCCGTTCTCGCCCGCGCAGATCGAGGCGCTCGTGCGGCGGGTCGAGGGGCGCCGCGCGCTCGAGCGCCAGGTCACGGAGCTGCGCTCGCGGCTCGACGAGGTCGCACCCGACATCGAGCTCCAGACCCGCTCCGCGCGCATGCGCGGGGTTCTGGACATGCTCGACAAGGCTGCGCACCACGACGTGCCGGTGCTCTTCACCGGCGAGAACGGTACCGGCAAGAGCCTGCTCGCCCGGCGCCTCCACCAGCTTGGCGCGCGCCGCGACCAGCCCTTCGTCGTTGTGAACTGCCCCACGCTCTCCGAGGAGCTGCTTGCGAGCGAGCTCTTCGGCCACGTGAAGGGTGCGTTCACCGGCGCGGTCCGCGATCAGCCGGGTCGCGTGGAGCGCGCCGACGGCGGCACGCTGTTCCTGGACGAGATCGGCGAGATCCCGCCCGCGCTGCAGGTGAAGCTCCTGCGCTTCCTGCAGGACAAGGAGTTCGAGCGCCTCGGCGAGAGCATCACGCGGCGCGCCGACGTGCGCATCGTCGCCGCGACCAACCGCGACCTCGAGCGCGGCGTCGCCGACGGTCGCTTCCGCGAAGACCTGCTGTATCGGCTCAACACCTTCGAGCTCACAGTGCCGTCGCTGCGCGAGCGCCCAGAAGACCTGTTGATGCTCGCGCGGCACTTCCTCGAGCACTTCCGGCGCACCACGCAGCGCCCCGCGCTGGCGCTCGCGTCCGCCGCAGAGCCCGCGCTACTCGGTTACCGCTGGCCCGGCAACGTCCGCGAGCTCCGCAACGCCATGGAGCGCGCGGCCATCCTCAGCGCCTCCGACGAGATCGGGGTCGATGCGCTCCCCGAGCGCATCGTCGCGCAGCACACCGGCGCACCGTTCGTCGGTGGCGCGTTCACCCTCGAACAGGTGGAGCACGAGCATCTGCAGCGGGTCGTGGCCCGGGCGCCCACGAGGGAGGAAGCCGCGCGCGTGCTCGGCATCGACCCGTCCACGCTGTGGCGAAAGCTGAAGAAGGAGTGACTCCTTCCTAGGCGGTCCGGCGAGCGCGGAGCGCATCGGCGATGGCCGACGTCAGCCGCGAGAGCTCGAAGGGCTTCTCGATGAAATCCGCCACGAGGGGGTCTCCGGCGATGCTGTCGCGGGACGCGCCGCTCGCGATGAGGACGGGGGTTCCCGGCGCGATGACCGCGATGCGGTGCGCGAGCTGCACGCCGCTCTCGCCGGGCAGGTAGAGGTCTGCGATGACCAGCTCGGGACGCGTGGCCTCCTCGGCGAAGCAATCGAGGGCCTCGATGGCGTCCGCCACGGCCACGCAGGCATAGCCGGCGCGAGTGAGGGCGCGAACCAGCGTCCGACGTACGACGAGCTCGTCGTCGACCACAAGAACAAGCGGGGCTGTCATGCTTTCCCCACAATAGCAGAGTTTGAACCCCGCGGGTATGTCAGGCGCGCAGAGCGATGCGCACGGGCACACCGTGCTTCGGACGCAGCGTCGCGGAGGGCTCCGGCACCTCGTCGCCGAGCAGCGTGAAGCGTGCGCGCTGGAGCATCCGCGCGAGGATGAGCTGGCCCTCCATGAGCGCAAAGCCCATGCCGATGCAGATTCGCGGGCCCGCGCCGAACGGGAGCCACGCGTAGCGTGATCGCCTCGCCTCCGCGTCCGGCAGAAAGCGGTCGGGATCGAAGCGATCGGGATCCGGCCAGAGGTCGGCGCGACGATGCAAGATGTACGGCGCGAAGAGCACCACCGTGCCTTCGGGGCACTCGACGCCGTCGAGCGAGGTGTCCGCCGAGGCCTGGCGGCCGTCGAAGTACACCGGCGGGTACAGGCGCAGCGCCTCCTTGAAGATCCGGAGCAGGAGCGGGAGCCGCGGCAGATCGGCCGCCGACGGGGTGTGCCCGAGCGCGTCCGCCTCGGCCTGCGCCGCCGCGTAAATGTCGGGGTGACGGCCGAGCAGATAGAGGGACCACGCGAGCGCGGTCGCGGTCGTCTCGTGACCGGCGACGAACAGCGTGAGCACCTCGTCGCGAACCTGCTTGTCGCTCATGCGCTCGCCATCGTCCTCGTCGCGGACCTCGAGGAGGCGCGAGAGCAGATCGCCGCGCGAGACGCCGGACGCACGACGCGAGTCGATCATCCGCTGCACGGTGTCGTCGAGAAACGCGATGGCCTTGCGCAGCCGACGGCCCTCAGCGCCCGGCACGAACAGCGGCCGCTCGAGACGCGTGGCCAGCGCCTCGACCGCCGGGGCATCGATGCGGCGCGCGATGCCGTGCAGGAAGCGGTGCAGAAGCAGATGGCTCACCGACAGCACGCTCGGCGCGTTGTCCGCAGTGAAATCGAGCGCGGTCGTGAGCGCCTCGCCGATGTCGTCGGCTTCGCCGAACGTGTCGGCCTGGAACAGAGTCTTGCCGGCAACGCTCATCGTGATGCGCGTGGTTTCTCGCAGCAGCACGCGCTCCTCGCCGTCGGCCCAGCTCGAGATGGTGCGGTCGGCGCAGGCCACCATGTCGTCGCCGAACGCGGAGAGCTTGCCGGGATGGAACAGCGGCGCCATGAGCCGGCGCTGTCGCTTCCACAGGTCTCCTCGGCTCGTGAAGAGGCCCTCGCCCACGAGTGGGTACAGCGCGAAGCGGATCATGTGCGACTTCTCGAACACGCGGTGTCGCTCGACGAGCAGCTCCTGGATCGTGTCCGGGTGGTTCACCGCGACGAGGGGCATGCGCCCGATCGAGCGGACGCGCATCACGCGATCGACCTCACGGCCGAGGTGCTTCACGAAGCGCATGCGGTGCTGCATCTCGGCAAGGTGACCGAGCACGGGCACAGCACCCGAGAGCTGAGGGATGGAGTCCAGCCGGGCCAGCATGCTGGAGGTGTACGGCGCCGCCCCAAACGACGCCATGCCTTGAGTCGTACCCTTCGAGGTGCGACCCTCCCTGACCGTGTCCACCACCGACGACCCCCGCGCCGCCCTCGTCCGCATCGCGTTCACCGACCGCACCAAGCTCGGTGATGCGGCCACTCGCGACGCCGTGCTCTCCACCATCGAGGCCCTCGATGTCGGTCAGCTGCGCACCGCCGAGAAGGTCGGCGACGAGTGGGTCGTTCACGCCTGGGTGAAGGAGGCGATCCTCCTTTATTTCAGCCTCAACCCGTCCGCACCGATGGAGGCGGGCGCGCTCGAGTTCTTCGACAAGGTCCCCGTGAAGAAGGACCTCGGCCGCTTCGGGATCCGCGTCGTCCCGCCCGGGGTCGCTCGCTACGGCTCCTTCCTCGAGCCGGGCTGCATCCTCATGCCCGGCTACGTGAACATCGGCGCGCGCGTCGGTGCGGGCACCATGGTCGACACCTGGGCCACCGTCGGGAGCTGCGCGCAGATCGGCGCGGGTGTCCACCTCTCCGGCGGCGTGGGCATCGGCGGCGTGCTCGAGCCGTCGTCTGCGCGACCCGTGATCATCGAAGACGGCGCCTTCGTGGGCTCGCGCTGCATCGTCGTCGAGGGTGTGCACGTGGAGAAGGAAGCCGTGCTCGGCGC
>JAYTLP010000625.1:0-3331 GCA_043729375.1 Myxococcales bacterium | reverse complement strand
CGTCTACGTCGACAAGGGCTACCACGCGATGGGCGTGCTACCCGCTGCACTCGGTTGACCGACGGGCGCCGGTCTTGGAAGATGGCCGGCCCATGAGCGAACCGCGCCGCACGCCTCTGTACGACCGTCACGTCGCCTCCGGCGGCAAGATGATCGACTTCGGAGGCTGGGTGTTGCCCGTCCAGTACGTGGGCATCGTCGACGAGCACAAGGCGGTGCGCAGCGGCGTGGGTCTGTTCGACGTCTCGCACATGGGCGAGGTGCGGTTCCGTGGCAAGGACGCTCAGGCCGCCGTACAGCGCCTCGTCACCAACGACGTCGGCAGGCTCGTCGACGGCGGGGCGCAGTACACGTGCGCGTGCTACGAGGACGGCGGCATCGTCGATGACTGCATCGTGTATCGCCACGCGGCCGATGACTTTCTGATCGTGGTCAACGCATCCAACGCGAAGAAGGACTTCGATTGGTTCGTCGAGCAGACGAAGCGCTACGACGTCTTCGTCACCGACGAGTCCAACGCGACCGCGCTGCTCGCCGTGCAGGGCCCCAAGGCGCTCGCCACGCTGTCGTCGCTGAGCGGCGGCGCCTCCGACGGCCTGGCGAGCTTCCACTTCCGCAAGATGTACATCGCGGGTGCCGAGGTCACGCTCGCGCGCACCGGCTACACCGGCGAGGACGGCGGCGAGCTCTTCTGCGCACCGGCCGACGCGCCGAAGCTCTGGGACGCGCTCCTGGCCGCCGGCGTGCGGCCCATCGGCCTCGGCGCGCGCGACACCCTGCGCCTCGAGGCCAAGCTCTCGCTCTACGGCAACGACATCGACGCCGAGCACACGCCGTACGAGGCCGGCCTCGCGTGGGTCGTGAAGGGCAAGGGGTTCGTCGGCGAGGAGGCGCTCGCGAGGCAGAAGGCCCACGGCGTCTCCCGGCGGCTCGTTGGATTCGTGATGCAGGAGCGCGGGATTGCCCGCCACGGCTATGCCATAGTCGACGAAAGCGGTGCGCAGATCGGCGTCGTGACCAGCGGCACCACGGGCCCCACCGTCCACAAGGCCGTGGGGCTCGGCTACGTGCCCGCCGACCGAAGCGAGCCCGGCACCGCGTTGACCATCGACTGCCGCGGCAAGAAGGTGCGCGCCGAGGTCGTCAAAGGCGCGTTCTACAAGCGTGCTTGATCTGCTTTCGACGCTACAACACCCACACGAACGAGGAGCTCCATGAGCAACGAGTACCCCGAAGGCCTGCGCTACACGAAAGAGCACGAGTGGGCCCGCATCGATTCGAGCTCTGCCGGCCACCTGGTCACCATCGGCATCACCGGGTTCGCTGTGGAGTCGCTCGGTGACATCACGCAGGTCGACCTGCCGAAGGAAGGCGAGACCATCGCCAAAGATCAGGTCTTCGGTACCGTCGAGAGCGTCAAGGCCGTGTCGGATCTCTTTGCGCCGTGCAGCGGCAAGGTCGTGAAGGTCAACGACCCGCTGTCCGACTCGCCGGAGAACGTGAACGACGATCCGTACGACGAGGGCTGGATGATCCAGATCGAGGTCACCGACCTCTCCGACATCAACGCCCTCATGGACACCGCTGCGTACCAATCCTTCCTGAAGGACCAGTAACACCCGAGGCGCATTCGCTCATGAGATACATCCCGCACACCGACGATGATATTGCGCGCATGCTGCGCGTCGTCGGCAAGCCCACCGTCGCGTCGCTCTTCGATCACATCCCGCAGCGGTTGCGCGCGTCACGGCCTCTGGACATCGCACCTCTCGACGAAGCGCGCCTGCTCGCGCACCTCGGCGATATCGGCGCGAAGAGCCGGCCGGCCGTCGGTGCGACCGAGCGCGAGGGTGCGGCGCTATCGTTCCTCGGCGCGGGCCTCACGTCGCACCACGTGCCTACCGCGGTCGACATGATGCTTCAGCGGTCCGAGTGGTACACGAGCTACACGCCGTACCAGCCCGAGGTGTCACAGGGCACGCTGACCGCCATCTTCGAATTCCAGACCATGGTCTCCGAGCTGTACGGGCTCGGTCTCGCCAACGCGTCAATGTACGACGGCGCGACCGCGGCCGCCGAGGCGCTCATGATGGCCGAGCGCCTCACCGGCAAGCACAAGTCGCTCCTGTCGTACGCGCTGCACCCGCACTACGTGGACACCATCTACACGTACCTGCGCTCCGAGCACGGGCAGGAGGCCGAGGGGTACGCTCCGTGCGTCGGCTTCGGCAAGGACGGCCGCATCGATCAGGCCCGGCTCGCTGCGGCGCTGGCGGCAGGCGACATCGGCTGCGTGGTGGTGCAGACGCCCAACTTCTTCGGCGTGGTCGAGGACCTCGCCGCCATCGCCAAGCTCGCGCACGACGCGGGCGCATTGCTCGTCGTCGCCAACGCCGAGCCGCTTGCATTCGGCGTGCTGCAGAGCCCGGGCGCTGTCGGTGCCGACATCGCGATCGGCGAAGGTATCGGCCTCGCCATCCCGCCCTCGCTCGGCGGTCCCGGCGTCGGCCTCTTCGCGGCGCGCCCCGAGTACGTGCGCCAGCTGCCGGGTCGGATTGTCGGCGAAACCACCGACAAGGACGGTCGTCGCGGCTACGTGCTGACGCTCGCCACGCGCGAGCAGCACATCCGTCGCGAGAAGGCGACGTCCAACATCTGCACGAACCAGGGACTCATTGCGCTCGCTTTCACCATTCACATGAGCCTGCTCGGCCGTCGCGGCTTCACGGAGCTCGCGCGCATCAACCTCAGCCTCGCGGAGCATGCCAAGTCGGTGCTGACCAAGGTGCCCGGCGTCTCGCTCGCGTTCACCGGTGCCACCTTCAACGAGCTCACGCTTGCGCTCCCGAAGAACGCCTTCGACGTGGTGAAGAAGCTCGCGGATGAGGGCATCTACGCCGGCGTGTCGTCCCGCGCGCCGGGCCTGTACCGAGCGGAGACGCCACCTGGCACCGGTGGCGAGAAGCTCGTCGCACCGGACGACCGCTGGCTCACGCTCGCGGTCACCGAGCGCCACGACCGCGCCACGATCGATCGTCTCGCCGCAGCGCTGACCGAGGTCCTCCGATGAGCGAACGTCGCATTCCCGAGGTCCACCCCGTGGACACCCGTAACCTCCTGCACACCGAGAAGCTCATCTTCGAGCAAGGCGCGCCCGGCCGTAGCGGTGCGTCGCTGCCCCCGCTCGACGTCCCCGCCGTGGATCCCGCGGCACTCTTCGGCGCGATGGCACGCTCGGAGGCGCCGCTTCTGCCCGAGGTCTCCGAGGTCGAGGTCACGCGTCACTTCACGCGCCTGTCGCGGTGGAACTACGCCATCGACATTGGCCTGT
>JAYTLP010000624.1:0-17466 GCA_043729375.1 Myxococcales bacterium | reverse complement strand
GCCTCGGGATAGCGCTGCATGCGCGAGAGCACGATGCCTTGCTCGGATGCGATGCGCGCAGCATCGGGCGCCGCGTCTGGCCGCTTTGCGAGCCTGTCGAGCCGGCGCAGCGCCTCTTCGCAGTGACCCGCTCTACACGCCTCCGGGTGCAGTGCGTCCGGCATCGTCAGCGCACGCACGATGCGGAGCGTGGCCTCCACGTCGGTGGGCGTGGCCTCCGACGCCTTCTGGCACAGCGACTGCGCCTGGTCGGCGAGCCGGAAGCGCTCGGTCGGATCCAAGGTGGCCTGCGCCTGGTCGAGCACGCGCTCGGCCTGATCGCAGGTGTCGGCCCGCGCGTGCCCGACCTGGGCCAGCACGACCGCGCTCACGAGGACCCCTACGACGGCATGCACACCCGGAACCTCGCACCGTGGCGCAAGGCTGTCCACCGGCCTCCGTTGACGGTGGCCGGGCGGGCGCCCTACAGTCGTTCACGTGATGGATCGCAAGCCGCATGCGCCGCGCTTCATTCGCCTCTCCGTCGCCGACGTGGCGACGCTGTTCGGCGAGGAGGCACTCGAGCCGCGGTTCCACATCTCCAACGGTCGCTTCGTTGCGCGTCAGCGCGTCGCGCTCGTCGGCAAGAAGGGTCGCATCGATGGCGTTCCCGTCGTGGGCCCGCCTGCCGACAACACCACCGTCTCGTTCGGCGATGGCGACGAGGAGAAGCTCGACCTCACCACAGGCGGCCTCATCGTCGTCGGGCCGTCTGGCGAGCTCAAGCTCGCGAAGTGAAGTGACGTGACATCGCACGCAGGTGCGGCGGTGCTCGCGGTCTTCGCGAGCCTCGTCTCCGTGGCGCTGGTGTCGTGGCCGCTGGTGGGTGCCGGGCTCTCGGTTGGCGCCGGGGCAGTGGTCGTCGCGAGCCTCGCGGCGCGTGGAGACCCGCGACTCATCACGTCTGTGGCGCTGCTCTGCTCGCTTGCCGTCCTCGGGGGCGATGTGCTCCTCGTCCTCGCCTCGCACTGACGGCGCGGGGCCCCGTGCTAACCTTGCCAGCGTGCAGCTCAGGTTCCTCGCACGCGCATTCGTCATCGGGCTCCTGAGCCTGCTCACGTTCATGCGCTTCTGCATCGGCTGGATGGCGCTCCTCGTCACCGGCAGGCCGCAGGCAGCGCGACAGGCGTGGGCCGGCCGCTGCCTCGCGCGGCTCATGCGCCGGCTCGGCGCCACGTTCGTCAAGCTCGGGCAAATCTTGTCGACCCGCCCCGACCTGCTGCCCAAGCCGATGCTGCGCGAGCTGGAGTCTCTGCAGGATCACGTGGGGCCGTTCGCGTTCGACGCACTGCGCGAGACGATCGAGCAGGACTTCAGCGAGCCGCTCGAGACGCTCTACACCTCGTTCGAGCGGGTGCCGCTGGCGTCGGCCTCCGTGGCGCAGGTGCACGCGGCGGTGCTGCACGATGGGCGTCGTGTCGCCGTGAAGGTGCGGCGCCCGGACATCGAGCGCCTCGTCGACTTCGATCTCGGCGCGATGCGCCTCGGCGGCAGGTTGCTCGAGCTCGTGCCATCTCTGGCGATGCTCGCTCCCGTCGAGAGCATCGACGAGTTCGGCCGCGGTATCCGCATGCAGCTCGACTTCGGCATCGAGGCGAAGAACAACCGGCGCTTCCGCGCCAACTTCGCAGGCGACCCCGATGTGGTGTTCCCGGAGCTCGTCGACGCGCTGTGCAGCCCGCGTGTGCTCACGATGGAGCTCATCGATGGCGAGAAGGTGCTTGCGTACGAGAAGGTGGGCGCCGACCCGAAGCGCCTCGCTGCCATCGGCTTCCGTGTGCTGCTGAAGATGATCTTCATCGATGGTCTCGTCCACGCGGACCTGCATCCGGGCAACCTGTTCGTGACGAAGGCGCACAAGCTGGCCGTGCTGGACCTCGGGCTGGTCGGCGAGCTCGGTGTCGAGCACCGCATGGGACTCGCGCGCTACTTCGCCGCGTTCGCGGCCGGCGATGGCGTGGCGATGGCGCAGATCATGACCTCGCTCGCGTCCGGCGAGCCATCGCGCACCGTCCGCGATTACGCAGGCTTCGAGCGCGCGGTGCAGGCCTTCGCGCAGCGCTATCACGGCGCGAAGCTCGGCGAGATCCAGATCTCCGTCGTGTTTCTCGAGCTCATGGACATCCTGCGACACCACCGTGTGCGCGCGAACGCCACCTTCACCCTCGTGAACATCGCCATCATGATGACCGAGGGTATCGGCAAGCAGCTCGACCCGAGCGTCGATCTGATCGGAGCCGCCGCGCCGTTCTTCGCCGACATGGGCCTTTGAGAGCGGCAGATCTTTCATGACTCGGTCGTCATAGCGGACGTCGGCGGTCGGTCTTGCCGGTCGCACGGAAGGTCGGCTAAACTCTGGCAATCCGACCTGCGCGCCACGACGGTTCGAGGCCGCCTGGATGCTCGGTCGCAGCCGAGGCCGCATGACACGGATGTCCGACTCACGGAACGGGGAGGGCGCGGGCGAGGGTCCGCTCGCCTCGCCGTCGGGTCCGGGCCTGAAGCGCTACGAGCTCCTCGAGGAGGTCGGGCAAGGCGGCATGGCCATCGTCTATCGCGCACACGACACGGCGCTCGATCGCGAGGTCGCGGTGAAGGTGCTGCACCCGCACCTCGCAGGGCAGGCCGAGTCGCGCGATCGGCTCGAGCGCGAGGCGCAGGCCGTGGCCAAGCTGCGGCACGAAAATATCCTCGAGATCTTCGACTATTCGGGACGCAGCTCCGACGAGAGCTACATCGTCACCGAGTTCATCCACGGCACCACGCTCCGCGCGTTCACGACCGCGCACGTTTTGCCCCTCCCGGAGCTCGCCGAGATGATCGTCAGCGAGATCGCGCGCGCGCTCGAGCACGCGCACAAGGCCGGCGTCATCCACCGTGACATCAAGCCCGAGAACGTGATGATCCGTCGTGACGGCGTCGTCAAGCTGATGGACTTCGGCATCGCGCAGATGATCGACAAGGAGCGCATGACGGTCACGGGCCAGCTCCTCGGCTCGCCGGCGTACATGGCACCCGAGCACGTCGAGGGGGGCGGCATCGATACCCGCACCGACGTATTCTCCGTCGGCATCCTGCTCTACCAGCTCGCCACGGGACAGCTCCCCTTCCGCGGGCGCAACCCGCACGAGGTGCTCAAGCGCATCGCCGACTGCGTGTACGCCCCACCCGACAGCGTGAACCCGCGCATCGGCCGCCGCCTCGGTCGCGTCATCGCGCGTGCGCTCGCGAAGAACAAGGCCGATCGCTACGGCGACATCGGCGAGCTGCGGCGCGACCTCCTCGAGGACCTCCTCGACGCGGGCATCGCCGACCCGCGCCCGGAGCTCGTACAGCTCTTCGCGGCGCCGGAGGCGTACGTCGCGGCGCTCGGGCCGCGCATCACGGAGGCGCTGACCGCACGAGGCCGCACGCTCATGGGCGCGGGCCGTCGTGCCGCCGCGCTCGAGGCATGGCGCAGAGCGCTCGAGATCACGCCGTCGTCGTCGGAGCTGCTCTCGCTCGTTCAGGGCGTCCAGCGTCGACAGCGTCTGCGCCGCACGCTCGTCGGCGCGACGGGCCTCGGCGTCGTCACGCTGGCTGCGGCCTTCGGTATGCGCGCGTGGCAGATGCCGATCGACGAGGTGACGCCGCCGAAGCTGCGCGCGCTGCCCGTCGCGGAGCAGCCACGCGTGCAACGTTCGGTGCCGTCAGTCCTGCGCCCGCCGAGCCCGCGCATCCGCAACCCACGCGTGACACCGCCCGCGGTCGTACCCTTGGCTGTCGTCGTGCCTGCTGCGCCCAAGCGCCGCTTCGAGCTCGTACCCACGCCGAAGGCGGTGCGCGTGCTCGTCGACGGCGTTCCCCTCGGCGACTATGGCCCCGGCCTCACCTCCGTCGAGCTCGACGACAGGCCTCACACTGTCACGTTCGACAGCCCGTTCTGCTACCCCGAGAACGTCGCGCTCGACGAGAAAGCCGGCTCGGGCCGTATCGTGCGGCGCCTCAAGTGGAGGCCAGGCACGCTCACCGTCCGCACGCAGCCGGAGAGCGCGGATATCGTGGTCGATGGGATTCTCATCGCGCGCAGCGGGCGGCCCCTCTCCATGCCGATGCCACCCCTGTCCGATGGGCGCCGGATGGTGAAGGTGAAGGTCTCGGCGCCGGACCACGCCTCCGTCGAGAAGGAGGTCGAGCTCAGGGCCAACGCGGCCGAGACCGTCGACGTGTCCCTCGCCGGTGCGTCACCTTGACGAGGCACCTTTTGCTCGTCGCGCTGCTCTCGGCGCTGCTCGTCGGGTCGTCTGCCCGTGCCGCGCCGAAGGGCACGACGCCCGTCGCCGCGGTTGTGCAGAAAGCGCCCGAGGCGCTCTTCTCCGAAGGCAAGCTCGCCTACGAGCGCGGCGACTATGCGCTCGCGGTCAGCACGCTCTCGCCGCTCCTTTACCCGTCGATCTCGCTCACCAGCGAGGAGGCGGTGGTGGACGCACACCGCTTGCTCGCGCTGTCCTATCTGCTGCAGAAGCAGGAGGCCGAGGCCGAGGAGGAAGCCACGAGCATCTTTGCGCTGCGGCCATCGTATCAGCTCGACCCGATCATGGACCCGCCGATGGCGGTCTCGTTCTTCGACGGCGTGCGGAGAAAGCAGGACTCGCGTCTCCGCGAGCTGCGCGCGCGCGAGCAGAAGGAGCGCGAGGCTCGTGCAAAGGAGGAGGAGCGACTGCGCCACGCGAGCGCCGAGCGCGTGTACATCGAGCGCAGCGTCCAGAAGCACAGCCGGCTCCTCGCCACGATCCCGTTCGGGGTCGGCCAGTTCCAGAACGGGCAGAACACGAAGGCGGCGCTCTTCCTCACGGGCGAGCTCGTGTTCGGCGCGCTCTCGCTGTCCGCGTACCTCGCGCTCGACCAGAAATATCCCTACGACCCCGCTTCCAACCGTCGCTACTTCCCTGCGTCTCAGAAGGGCACGGCCCAGGCGCTCATCGGACTGCAGCTCGGTGCTGGCATCGCGTTCTGGGCCACGCTGCTGTGGGGAATCATCGACGCGCACGTGCTCTTCAAGCCCGAGGTCGTGAAGTCGCGCGAGCTCGCCACGCCCAGGCCCTCCGTCTCGTTTGCACCCCTCGTTGGTCCTGGCCAGGGTGGCCTCGCCGTCGGGGGAACCTTCTAGGATGTGTCGCTGATGCCGAGCCTTCGTGTCGTCCTGCCGGGTTCCTCGCCCAAGGTCTATCACCTGTACAAGAAGATCACGTCCATCGGACGCGGCGAGGAGAACGACATCGCGCTCGCCGATCCGCTGCTCGCGGACGCGCACGCGCACATCCACTTCGACGGGCGCGACTTCCACGTCACCGCGCTCGAGCGCAACAGCGAGCTCGTCATCAACGGCCGCAAGCGCAAGAAGCACCGGCTCGTGCACCTGGACCAGGTGCAGCTCGGCGCCACGGACCTCACGTTCTCGCTCTACGACGAGCCCGTCACCGACGACGAGGCCGCAAAGACGATGGAGGCGCTCAACTCGTATCGTAAGCTCCTCGAGTTCTCGGAGAAGCTGCTCGGCCAGTACGAACTGTCCGAGCTGCTCGAGTCGATGATGGACTCCGTCATCCAGATCTCGAACGCCGAGAAGGGCTTTCTCATCCTGCTCGAGGGCAACGACCCGAGGGTCAAGGTCGCGCGCAACGTGAAGCGCGAGAACCTCGCCGACGCGCTCGAGCGCCTCTCCGATTCCATCGTCGACAAGGTGATCCGCACGCGCAAGGCGGTCATCGTCTCCGACGCCGCGCACGACGCCGAGTTCCAGAACGCGATGAGCGTCATGAACCTGCGGCTCTCGAGCGTGATGTGCGTGCCGCTCCTCGAGCGCGGTAACCTGCTCGGCGTCATCTACGTCGGCAACGACTCCGTCGGTGGTCTCTTCGAGCCCGCGCACCTCGAGGTGCTCACCATCTTCGCCTCCCAGGCTTCGCTCATCCTGCGCAACGCGCTGCTGGTGTCCGAGCTCAAGCTCGACAACAAGCTGCTCTCCGAACAGCTCGAGAGCCTGCGCTTCGGTGGGCTCATCGGCTCCGCGCCCGCGATGCAGGAGGTGTTTCGCAAGGTCTCGAAGGTCGCCACCACCGACATCTCGATCCTGATCACCGGCGAGACGGGCACCGGCAAGGAGCTCATCGCGCGCGAGATCCACCAGCGGTCGGGGCGGGCCAAGGGTCCGTTCATCACGATCAACTGCGGCGCGATCCCCGAGAACCTGCTCGAGTCCGAGCTGTTCGGCCACGTCCGCGGCGCGTTCACCGGCGCCGTCGTGAACAAGGCGGGCAAGTTTCATGCGGCCGACAAGGGCACGCTGTTCCTCGACGAGATAGGCGAGATGCCGCTGTCGCTGCAGGTGAAGATCCTGCGCGCGCTGCAGGACAAGGCGGTCACGCGCGTCGGCGACCATCGCCAGGAAGCGGTGGACATCCGCGTCGTCGCGGCCACCAACCGCAACCTCGAGGTCGAGATCAAGGCGCAGCGCTTCCGCGAAGATCTCTACTACCGCCTCAACGTCGTCAACATCCACCTGCCGCCGCTTCGCGAGCGCGGGGACGACGTTCTGGTGATCGCCAAGTACTTCCTGCAGAAGCACGCCGAGGAGCTGGGCGGCGTGGTGAAGGGAATGTCGCCCAACGCGGCGATCGCGGTGCGCAAGTTCGGCTGGCCCGGCAACATCCGGCAGCTCGAGAACCACATCAAGAAGGCGGTCGTGCTGTGCGACAAGGCGCTGCTCGGCCCCGAGGACCTCGGGCTCGGCGACGGCTCGTTGCCCGCGATCCTCGAGCTCGCGGATGCGAAGGAGAAGTTCCAGCGCGACTACATCAACCACGTGCTGCAGCTCAACAACGGCAACCGCACCAAGACGGCGCGCGATCTCGGCGTCGACCCGCGTACGATCTTCCGCCATCTCGAGCGCGAGGACGGCGCGCCTCCCACCGAGGACGAGATGGCCTGGAAGGGCGAGGCCGGCTGAGGTGTGCGCGCGCGCAAACTCCGGCGCCTGCGTGGCGGGGCCTGACATCGACGTCATGACGTCGGCGGTAGCCTCGCTGCGCGCGCGATCCAATGTGGTGATTAGACACGAGGTCGGCGGGGTGGCACGACTGGTGCTCTGGGTAGGGGCGATGTCCGCTGCTGCCTCAGGATGCATCGTACCGACGCCGCTGTCGCAGCGCCCGGGGATGTCCGATGCGCAGCCGAGCTTCGTGACGAGCGAGATCACGCCGCCGCCGAACTCGAACATCCAGCGTCTCGATCACTCGGACTTCGAGTTCTCGTTCGCCGCGACGGATCCCGATCTCGATGACAGCCTCAAGGTCCACCTGCTGGCCAACTCGTCCGGTGGAACGGTCTACACGTTCTACGAGGAGATCGATCTCCAGTCCGCTCCAGCCGACTCGGATCCCGCTCGACGTACTGGGGTCTCCATCCCGCACGATTACTGCAGGGTCTTCGCAGCGGTGGGGCTGACCTCCGTCGTTGCAATTCTGAGCGACCGGCCCTTCACGACGCCGCCCGCGAACACCGATGGTCTCACCGCTCAGACGGGCTGGACGCTCTCGTGCCCGCAATGAGGATATTCCCGGCCATCGGACTCGTGCTGCTCGCCGCGTGCGCGCCGTCCAAGGGAACGAGCTCGAGCGTGTGTCGCCCGCCGGCGTGCCTGCCGTCGACCTCCACCTACGCAGTCGAGATCGTGGGCATCGGCGACGACACGCTGCCGGCCAGCGAGTTCACGGCGGTCGCGCTCGACTCGACGACCGGCAACCTCACGATCAACCTGCCGGTCCCCGCGCAGGTCACCGGCCACGTGCTCGCCAGCGCGCTACCCGTGCCGGGGACCGTGGTGTTCTCGCGGCCCTCGCGTATCCCCGGGCGCGCCGACGTGTCGTACCAGACGAGTGCAGACGCGAACGGTGCCTACTCGCTCGAGCTGCCGCCCAACCTCGACGGGGAGACGTACACGGTGCGCTTCCGGCCGACCGACACGTCGAGCTTCGTGCCGTACGCGGCGAGCGCGACGATCGCCCGCTCGCAGACGCTCGACCTCGTGCTCCCCACGGGCGTCGGTCTACTCACTCTGCACGGCGCGCTCACCGACGCGGTGAAGGTCCCGGTCACGGGCGCGCGCGTGGTCATGCGCGACGGCGTCACGCAGACCGATCAGTCGAGCACCGCCATCACCGACGACGATGGCAAGTTCGTCATCAGCGTGCCGTCGAGCGCCGCGAGCACGTCCGGCGCGCTCGTGCTGCGCATCCAGCGCGGGGACGCCACGTCGGGACTCCTCACCGTGAGCGTGCAGCTCTCGCCCTCGCAGCTCGGCAACGCGGTGACGCAGGCCGACTTCATGCAGCTCCAGCTCCCCGCGCTCCCTGCCGCGTCGCACCTCACCTTCACCGTCATGGGCGCAGGCTCGAACGGCACGATGAAGCCCGTTGCCGGTGCGAGCGTGCAGCTCACGGCGGCGCTCGCGGCGTTTGCCGGCGTCGGCACCCAGAGCGTCTTCCACGAGGTCGACGGACAGACGGCAGTAGACGGCACCCTCGTCGCAGATCTCTACTCGAACGCCGCACAGACGCGCACGTACCTCGTCACCGTTGTGCCGCCTGCAGACTCCGACTTCCAGAGCACGACACAGAGCGTGACGGTGTCCAGGGCGAGCGGCTACACCCAGCCCATCACGCTCGGGCTGCGGCCCATCGCGACCGGGCGGGTCGTCGGACCCGACCACATGCCGCTGAAGGGCGCGCTGCTCTCGCCGAGCGCGTCCTTCGTGACGACGAGCACCGCCACGAGCACCGCCAAGCCTGGCTCCGCGACCACCGACAGCGACGGTCGCTTCGCGCTGCACGTCGACGCGGCCGAGTACGACCTCGGCCTCAGCCCGCCTGCGCGCGCGACGCTGCCACGCACGTGGGTGCCCCGGCAGCTCGTCACGACCGACCTCGATCTCGGCGACCTCGCCCTGCCGGACCCCGTCACGTTCGACGCCCTCGTCCGCAGCAGCGACCAGGCGCCGGTTGCCGCGACGGTGCGCCTCTACCTCGTGCCAGCCGCGGATCCGACCTGCGACGCCGCAACCTCGAGCTGCACGCCGACCCCGCTGCTCCAGGCCGAGGGCGCGACCGGCAAGGACGGCAAGGCCTCGCTCCTGCTCCCCGCCGACTAGTCTCGCCAGCGACGCGGCCTATACCCCCGATTTGACAGGGTGCTGGACAGCGACTAGGTTCCACGAGTCGCTCGTGTCCGTCTCCGCCCTTCGACCTCCTCGCGCCCTGCTCCGTCGCCAGCCTCGCTGGTCCATCGGAAGCGTTTCCGGCGCGTCGGTCGAGGCCCGGGGAGCCGGTCACCGCCGAGTGTGTGCTGCCACGATGGACGCACGACTCACAACGCCACGAGCCCCCGGTCCGCGCCTCGTCTCGCGCTCGAGACGAGCCCTCCGCCTGCATGAGCAGGCAATGCGCAGCCGACGCGACAGTGCTCCTGGCAAGGAGATCCAAGATGTCCGATTCAACGCAGACCGGGGCCGCCCCGGTCGAAGGGGCCGCACCGGCTCCCCGCACCAAAGCCGCTAAAGCAGCAGCAGCAGCAGCGGCAGCGGCGCTCGCCCTCCCCGTCGGGCCCACGACGTTCGACGAGATGGGGCTCTCCCCCGAGGTCCGACGCGCGCTCGAAGAGATGGGCTTCTCTGCGCCGATGCCGGTGCAGAGCGCAGTCTTCCAGATGATGCACGACGGCAAGGACGTGATGGTCCAGTCGCGCACCGGCTCCGGCAAGACGGCCGCGTTCGGCATTCCGCTCGTCGAGAAGCTCGGCGCGGAGCCCGGCTCCTGCGTCGAGGCGCTCATCCTCGCGCCGACGCGCGAGCTCGCGCTGCAGTCCGCAAGCGAGTGCAGCAAGATCGCCAAGTACCGCAAGCTCGATGTCGTCCCCGTGTACGGTGGCGCGCCGATGGGCAAGCAGATCGAGCAGCTCAAGGCGGGCGCCCAGATCGTCTCCGGGACACCGGGGCGCGTGCTCGACCACCTCCGCCGCGGCACGCTCAAGCTCGACGGCCTCAAGGTCCTCGTGCTCGACGAGGCCGACGAGATGCTCTCGATGGGCTTCCTCGAGGAGATCACCGAGATCATCAAGAAGTGCCCGACCGATCGCCAGACGGTCCTGTTCTCGGCCACTATCCCCGAGGACATCGAGCGCATCGGCTCGCGCTACATGCGCTCGCCCGAGAAGATCCAGCTCTCGTCGGGGAACATCAGCGTGCACACCATCACGCACGCGTACTATTCGGTGTCGGGCATGTCCCGTACGCGCGACTTGCTCAAGATCCTCCAGGCCGAGCGGCCCGAGTCGGCGGTCATCTTCTGCAACACGCGTGACGATACGAACGTGGTCGCGGAGTACCTGCGCAAGCAGGGCATCGATGCGGAGGCCATCTCCAGCGATCTGACGCAGAAGGATCGCGAGCGCGTCATGACGCGCATGAAGGAGAAGAACCTCAAGTATCTCGTCGCCACGGACATCGCGGCGCGCGGTATCGACATCTCCGACCTGTCACACGTGATCAACTACACGTTCCCCGAGTCGGCCGAGGTGTACGTCCACCGCACAGGTCGCACGGGCCGCGCCGGCAAGTCGGGCGTCGCCATCTCGATCATCTCGCCGCGCGAGCTCGGCAACTTCTACATGCTCAAGCTCACATATCGCATCCGTCCCGAAGAGCGCCCGCTGCCATCGGACGAGCAGCTGAAGACGCACAAGGAAGGCTCGCAGCTCGACGAGATCCGAAAGGCTCTCGAGGGCAAGGCGCCGTCCGACGAGCTGCGTGCGCTCGCAAAGCGCCTCGTCACCGCCGATGGTGGCACCGACCTGGTAGCGCTCCTCATGGAGGCGTTCCTCGCCAACGCACCCGCGACCGCACGAGTCATGCAGGCACCCACGCCGATCCCGTCGCCCGTGCTCGAGGCCAGGCCAGAGCGCCAGGAGCGCGGTGGTCGCAGCGAGCGCGGTCCTCGTTCGGACCGAGCGTCGCGCCCAGAGCGTGAGCCTCGCGGCGAGCGTGAGCCCCGCGCCGCCAAGCCTGCCGAAGGGTTGCGCGCGGAGACGCCCGTTGCCGCACCGGCGGGCGCCGAGGGTGAGGCGCCAGCACGTCGTCGCCGTCGCCGCGGTGAGCCGCGCGACGGCGCACCGAAGGTCGAGGGCGGTGCGAAGGTCGAAGGCACCATCGACACTTCGAGCGGTCGCGAGTTCTGGGAAGCGTGGGTCGACTCGAAGAGCGATGCGCCCGCGGCCACCGACGCTGGGCCTGCGTCCGCGGCCCCGAAACCCCGCCGCGTCGAGGCCGACACGGAAGATCGCGAGCCGCGTCGCGGCCGTCGCGAGCGTGGTCCCCGCGCAATTCCCATCGTGCCCGAAGGTCAAGCGCGCCTGTACCTCAACCTCGGCAAGCGCGACGGCGCCGAGGAGCCCGCGATCCGCGAGATTCTCCTCGCGCACCAGGTCGACCCGCTGGTGCTGGACGTGATGAGCTCGCACTCGTATCTCAACGTCAACGAGGGCGAGGCCGACGGTGTCATCACGCGCCTCGCGAGCGCCCGCTTCGGCGAGCGCGAGCTGCGCTGCGAACGCGCACGGCCGTAGCTCGCAGCATCGAAAGCTCCAGACGCAGCCGCTGCCTTCGGGCGCCGGCTGCGTTTTTTTTGCCCGACGTGAGTGCAATCCCGCGCGAGACGTTCAGGTAAGAGCACGACCCGAACGCCATAAATGTTCTTCGCGCGGGTCGGCGCTGGCTGCTCGCCAGTAGCGTTTCGCATTACGTTGCCTTTCACGCGGCTCGAGCAGGCCGCGCGCGAGGCCCGACCGGGCAGGTCGAGCGCCCGACGCATCCGGTGACGAAAGATCGCTGTACCAGCCTCGGCGAGAACGAGAGCGGGGTGCTCGTTCCCGATGCTGTGCGCGTGCCGCAGGACGTGCCGTACAGGGTTCCCTCCGTCGACCCAAATGAGACGCCCGGGCTCGCCGGCACCGACATTTGCCCGACCTTCGACCGCCGCACGGTGCCGCTCTCACCGTACGGCACCTTCTTCGTGGAGCTCTTCAACAGGACCAGCGACAGGTTCGTGCTGAGCCCGAAGTCGCTCCACCTCGTCGCCCGCGGGTTCACGTACCCGGCCATCGCGGACAGTGGCTCGGTCGCGGGTCGGTGGCGCTGCACCCTGGATGCGTACGACGGTCATCGCGAGGACCTGCACGTCATCGGCCCCAGCATGTTCGATATCCATCGCGAGCTCTACTTGCTCGATCGCCCCGTCACCATCGAGCCGGGCGAGGCGTGGCGTGGCCCAGTGGTGTTCGACATCGACGCATTCACCTCGGACGAGTACGAAGCATTCCTGCTCGCGGCCGGACAGCTGAACGTCCAGCTCCTCGAAGGGCTGACCACGAGGTCGAGGCACACATTCCCGGCGAAGACCGGCGCCATCGATGCGATCTGCCTGCCGGAGACTCACCACCTCGACTTCGTGCACTGCGAAGTCGAGGTGGCTGGCTTGCCCGCAGACAGGTGACCCGTACGTCGTCGCTAGGGGGAGACCGGGAGCGACCGCGGCGGGCCTGTGACCGACGCGAGCATGCCGCAGGCCGCATCCACGTCCTTGCCTCCCGAGTAGCGCCGCACGATCGGCTGGCCGAGGATCTGGAGCGCGTCCCGGAACGCGAGGCGCTCGACCTCGCCGGGCGGATGGAACCGACCGGTGGTGTCGTTGACCTCGATGAGGTTGAGCTTGATCGGGATCCCGTCGAGCAGAGTCTTCAACGCTTGCGCGTCGTCGACACCGCAGTTGACGCCGGCGATCGTGACGTACTCCAGCGTGACGCGTTCCTTTCGCACCGTCGCGTAGCGGCGGATGGCTTCGATGAGCTGCGGGAGCGGGTACGTCTTCTCGACGGGCATGAGCGCCCGCCGCTTCTCTGTCGTTGCGGCGGTCAGCGAGATGGCGAGACGAAAGGGCCAGCCCTCGTCGGTGTAGCGCTCGATGGCGGGTACGATGCCAGCCGTGGAGATGGTGATCGCCTTGCCGGAGATCGCCATTCCCGACGGATCGGACAGGATGCGCGCCGCGCGGATCACCTCGTCGTAGTTGAGGAACGGTTCCCCCATCCCCATGAACACGACGCCGCGCACCGGGCGGTCGGCCTCGCGCCGCACGATGCGCACCTGCTCGACAATCTCCCACGCGGCGAGGCTGCGCTGGAGGCCGAGGCGTCCCGTCGCGCAGAACGAACAGGCGAGCGGACAGCCGGCCTGCGACGAGATGCACAGCGTGTATTTGTCGTCGAAGATCGGGATCCGCACGGCCTCGACCGTCAGTCCGTCGGCGAGCCGGAAGAGGTACTTCGTGAAGCCATCGGTGGGCGAGCGGCGGCGATCCGCGACCTCCAGCGTGGGTAGAGACACGACGCTCGCAGCGCGGGCCTGCTTGTCCTTCGCGAGGTTCGGGACACAGAACGGTGCGCGGTCGTGCTGTACGTGGTGCGCGAAGAGGCGACGCGCCTCCGCCCGCGAGATGCCCTCCGGCGCGAGGACCTCGGCGAGCTCGTCGGGAAGCATGCCTTGCAGCGCCGGCAGCGCGTCCACAGGCGGCGGCCGTGGCGACGGGAGCTTACGCGGTGGCTGCGGCTGCATGGCGGTCCAGATAGCACAGGAAGTTCTCGCCGAGGAGCATCTCGAGGCGGCGATCCGTCCAGCCGCGACGCCGCAGCACCTCGGTGAGGCGCGGCAGATCGGCCACATCGCGCATCCCGCGGACGAGCGGGACGAAGCCGTCGAAGTCCGAGCCCAGCGCGACGAAGGCGTCCCCACCCGTGCGCGCGGCGTGCTCGACGTGGTCGGCGAGCGTCTCGAGGGACGCCGAGAACGTGCCACCGAGATAGTTCGACGCGAAGATGATGCCGACGACGCCGCCGCGATCGGCGATCGCACGGAGCTGCGCGTCGCCGAGATTGCGGTGGTGCGGATAGACCGCGCTGCAGCCCGAGTGAGACGAGAACACCGGTGCCTTCGACGCGTGCAGCAGATCTGCGACCGTCTGCGCGCTGGCATGGCTGACGTCGACCGCGATACCGTGGTGGTCGAGGCGGGCGACGAGCGCGCGCCCGAGCTCGGACAGCCCGCCCTCGCGGCGGTCCGCGGACGACGTTCCTACCCGGTTCGTCTTGTTCCAGCACGGTCCGAAGAACAACACGCCTGCCGCGGCGAGGCGATCGACGACCGCGAGATCGTCCTCGACGGGGAGCGCGCCCTCGACCCCGAGCCACAGGCCGATCCTTCCCTCCGCTTTTGCACGACGGAGCTGCGCGCTGCTCTGCACCTGCACGAGGTCCGGGTGAGTAGCGAGGAGCGCGTGGAAGCGCGCGAGCTGCGCCCAGAAACGCTTCTTCGCCATGAGCCCGAAGCCTGCGAACAGCAGACAGCCTAGCCCATCGACGCCGCCTTCCTTGAGCTTCGGCAGGTCGATGTCGAACGCGAGCGGATCGTAAAACCACTGCGAGCCGTGCCGCTTGCCCAGATCGCCGCCGCGCAGCACCAGCTTGGTGAGCAGGTCGTTGTGGAGATCGAGGACCATCGCGCGGCGATGCAGCGCCAGCGTATGGTCGGCGACCTCGACGCCCCCGCCGATCACCTGGCGGTTTCGAACGGATCCATGAGGTCGTGCCGCTCGGGCTTCGGCTTGGCGGGCGTGGGCGTCGTCGGTGGTTCGACGTGCGTTCTCGTCACCGGAACCGAGTCCAGGTGCAACTGGTGCCTCACCGGCAGCAATGCAGTCTTGCGCGGCAGGAGCTCGTAGCGCCCCCTCAGGTTCGCGTCCTGCGTCGGCGTCAGCGTGAAATAATGGTCGACGAATCCCTTCCTCTTCGCGGTCAGCGACTTCGATAGCGTGGAGTGCGGCAGCTGGAACACCCCGTTGAGCCTTCCGAGCAGTCGTTCCCCGTCGTACAGCTCACCACCCGGCGGATCCATCGTCACGTTCACGCTGTGCATCACCGGCACGGGCGTTGGCGGCGCGACGGCGGCTACAGGCACGGCCGGCTTGTCGACGACCATCGGCCTGACCGGCTCTGAGACCGGCGCAACGGGGTGCGGACGGAGCAAGAGGAACAACGCGGCGAAGGCGACGACGACCGCGCCCGCGATCCACGGAGCGCGCGAAGCCCGTGGCGCGAGCGCTGCTTCCATTGCCGGCGTCAGCGCCGGAAACTGCATGGACTGCTCGCGTCGTGCGTAGGTGATAGCGGGCATCTGGCCCGAGACATCGGCGTTCCAGCTCAGGGAGACATCGGTGCCCGAGCATGCGGTGAGGGCATCGGCCAGCTCGCGCATCGACTGGTAGCGCTCGTCGCGGTTCTTGGCGAGCGCGCGCATGACGACAGCCTCGACGTCGGCCGGCACCGGCACGAGCACACCGATGGGCTGCGGCATCTCGAACATGTGCTTCGTGAGCACGCCCATGAAGGTCTCGGCGTGGAACGGCACATCGCCGGTCAACATCTCGTAAATGATGCAACCGAGCGCGTAGACGTCGACGCGATGATCCGGACGGTCCCCACGAGCCTGCTCGGGCGACATGTACTCCGGCGTTCCGAAGATCATGCCGGTGCGCGTGAGGCGCTCGTTCGGTTCGTCGATCGCGCTCATCTTCGCAATGCCGAAGTCGAGGATCTTGACGAAGTCGCGCTTGCCGTTCTTCGTGATGATGAAGACGTTCTCGGGCTTCATGTCGCGATGGATGATGCCCTTGCCGTGAGCCGCGGCAAGCGCACGGGTGATCTGCTGCACGATTGGCAGCACGCGCGAGAACTGCATCGGCCCGTCGTCGCGGATTGCGGTGGCGAGATCGGAGCCCACGAGGTGCTCCATGGCGAAGAACACGGAGCCACTGGCCGTCTGACCGAAGTCGCTGATGTCGACGATGTTCTCGTGTCCGATACGCGAGGCCGCCTTGGCCTCCTGCATGAAACGCGCGACGAGATCTGACTTGCGCGCGAAGTCCTCGCCCAGGATCTTCAGCGCCACCTTCTTTTCGATGAGAATGTGCTCGGCGAGATAGACGACGCCCATTCCCCCCTCGCCGAGCTTGCTCAGCACGCGGTAGCGGTCGGACACGATCGTGCCGATGTATGGATCGGCGCCGGGGCCGGGCCTCACGAAGCTCATCGGCGTCGGCGTCGGCGTCCGCACGGACGGTCCACCCACCTGCGTGGGCTCGCTGACCAGGCCCGAGTCGTCGTCGGCACCGTACGCACAGGTGTCCGACGGCAGCCGCACTTGCGGGTCCGTTCCCTCCGGGGCAACCCCCGGAGACGTGTTCAACGGCCCCTTGCCGCGTGAATTCTCGGATGCGCCTGTGCTCAAATAAAGCCTGCGGAGATTGCTCCCCTACATAGAATTATCATGGGAAGAATTTCGCCGCCAGAGCCCAGATACGGCCTCTACCGCTTCCGGCCACAATGGTAACTGCCCGCGATTGCAGGGGCAGTGCCCCAGTTGGTGGCCTGAAAACGCGTCACTGCCGGGTGCGTGGAGAACCGCGCGGTGAAAGACGATCTGCCAGGCCGTGAGGACCTACTCCCCGAACGGGTTCGCAGCTCGGTCTCGTTCACCGGCGTCTTCTTGTCGGGCCTGTCTGGCGTGTCCTAAATCGAGGCCGTCGGCTCGTCCGGTGCGGCGAGCGGCACCGTGGCCGCCACTGGCAGCCTGGGTGGCGTGCCCGCAGCAAGCGTCTTGGCCCCCGCGCTCGCGGGGGTGCTCGCGGATTGCGTTGGGACGGACGGCACACCGCTGTCGTGGGCGAGCGTCACGACGAGCTGACCGTTCTCGCTGGCCGGCACGTCGCGCGACCCGTCCTCGTGGCCGCTGTGCTCGAACACGAGGTGGAGCATCTCCGCTCCGCGCGGCCGCACGGCGGTCGTGGGCGTGACCCCGAGCTTCTCACCGCCGAGATGGACATCGGCGCCGGTGGGGATCGACCGGAGTGCGAGGGTGATGTTCGCCGCCGGCGCTTGTGCCGCAACTGGTGAGCGACCCCTACATGATCCACGCGAGCACGTACTGATCGACCCGGTGGTCCGTCTCCTGGAGGCGCTTCTTCGAGCTTGCGTCGCTCGCGATACCGAAGTCGACGATCTTCACGAAGTCACTCATCCCGTCGCGTTCGAGCAGGAAGACGTTCTCCGGCCGCCGGCGCCATCGGCCCGTGCTTCGAGATGACACTCCCCAGCGTGACGCCGTCGAGGAACTCCATCACGAAGTACGCGTAGCCATCGGGCAGCACTCCGAGGTCGTTGATGTCTACGATTTTGCGCTGATCGATCTTCGAGGCTGCGTTGGCCTCGGCGAGGAAGCGGTCCGCCGAC
>JAYTLP010000623.1:0-4348 GCA_043729375.1 Myxococcales bacterium | reverse complement strand
CGATCCGGGTTGCGCGTTGCCGCCCTCGGGACCGAAGGCAACTCGAAAGAATTGGCGCGAACGAGGGCTCGGACAATCGAGGCCGTGCGTGGAATCGTTACTGTCCGCGGTGCCCACCCCGTCGCGCCACGAACGCGACGTGGTGGGGGGTCACGGTCGGTGCGGTGAACGCGCGCAGGTTCGCCTCGTAACCCGTTGAACGTAGCCTGCTCAGCCGGCTCGCATCCACCAGCAGCGCAGCGTGACGTGCGGCCAGCATCGGGTCGCCGTGGCGCTCGCCCTCCGCAAGCGCAGCTGCATACCCCGGGATGGCGGCGCCGTAGCAGCACGGCGCGCAGACGATCCAGCGTGCGCGAGCGCTCACCGCCCCGTCGAGGAGCGCATCCGTGGCCGCACCGCACGCGTGCAGGGCCACGACCAGATCGGCCTCGGCGGGGATACCGTCGGTGAGATCCGCGTCGCGCACCTCGAGGGCCACGTCGAGCCCGGCCGCCGCCTCGCGGACCCGGGCCGCCCGTCGCGGATCACGCTCGATCGCCACCACGCGGCGCCACCCGAGCAGCACCGCCGCGCACAGGCCGACGTAGCCGTGCCCTGCCGCGCCGTCGACGAGCAGGCGCGGCTTGCCCCGCGGCGCTGGCTGCGGCTGGAGCTGCGCGATGAGCCCGAGCAGGTCCGCCACCTCGCGTGCCTTCTTGCGCTCCTCCTTCCGCGGCGCGCCGTCGCCGAGATACAGGCGGGCAAGCAACGCCTCGACCGTGGCGACGTCGATTGTCAACGGAAGCCCATCCGGGCACCGCCGGCCCCCGTCGCATCGATCGCCACGTCGCGTTGACGCCTCACTGAACCGACGCTACCTTCGGGACCGTGCGTTCAGCAAGGAACGTGCGCCAAGGACTCAAGTGCTGCCTGCCCTTCTAGGATTCACACTCTCGATCCCCGGCCTGTTCATCGTCCAGGTCCTCGGCGGGCTCGCGCTCTACTATGGCCTGTCGTGGTTGTCGTACCGCTACTTCTTCGTCTGGAAGAAGGACTACTACGTCCCCGGCGAGCCCACACCGCCGCGCGCCGAGGATGTCTCGGCGATGAAGCTTGGCTTCTGGAACGTCGTCGGCAACGCGGCGCTCGGCACGCCCTTTCAGTACTGGATCTTCCACGGGCGCGGGAAGGTCTACTGGCACGTGTCCGACCGCGGCTGGGGCTACTACGTCCTGTCGTTCGGCATCTTCCTGCTGGTCACCGAGTTCCTCGTGTACTGGGCGCACCGCATCCTGCACCAGCGCTGGCTGTACAAGCACCTGCACCTGTACCACCACCTTTTCCGGCGCCCGACGCCGTGGGTCTCGATGGCATTCCACCCCATCGACTCGTGGCTGCAGGCGCTGCCGTACTATCTGTGCGCCCTCTTCATCCCCGTCCACATCAGCATCTACGCGACGATGTTCGTATTCGTGATGTTCTGGACGTTCTTCATCCACGACCGCGTCAGCTTCGTGCGGCTGCCCATCGTCCACTACACCGCGCACCACACGATTCACCACGCCTACAACAAGTTCAACTTCGGCCAGTTCCTCACGATCTTCGACCGCGTGTTCGGCAGCCACAAGGATCCCATGGACGAGAAGAAGTTTGCCGTCATGTATCCACCGACGGCGGAAGTCCCTGCGATTCCCGCTGCCGCCAGGGCTGCCTCATGAAGCTGTGGCTCTGCTCGCTCGTCCTCGCGGCGACGGGCTGCCACAACGCCGCAAGTGGTTCGAGGGACGGGTCTTCACCCGGCGATGGCGCTGCAGTCCGCGACGGCGCGCCGTCCACCGCCGATGGCTCGAGCTCGGCGGGCGACGGCTTCGTCTTTTCGAGCGATGGCTCCGTCGTTCCCGTCGTCGATGCGGGGCAGGACGCGACCGTCGGCACCGCCACCGACCGGTCGGTGCTGCTGCGCGGGAACGACATCTACCGCCGCGGCACGTACACGCAGCCCACCTTCACCAAGGGCGCCGTCACCACCCTCACGGCGAGCACCACGTTCAACACGAACGCCACGTTCCCCGCCAATGGCAACATGCAGGGACAGGGCATGGCGTCGGTGCTCTACGTCGAAAAGGGCCCCGCCCCCGCCGGCTGCCCCGCGGGTGTCACGGGCTGCGCGGCCACGGGGCGTGCTGCGGGCGACGGCATCTTCCTCGCGTTTCCTCCACTCGGGTCGAATCCAAACATCATCGCCTTCGACGAGACCACCGGCCTCTACGTGTGGACCGCGCACGTCACTGCCGGCAGCGACGGCATCCGCGGCACGCCGGCCATCGACCCGGTGACGCGTCGCATCTTCGTCGTCACAGGCAACAGCCCGCACATGGTGCGCGCCGTTTCTGTCGACACCGGTGCCGAGATCACCACGGGTGGCTGGCCACTCAGGCTCGCGTCCGACACGCTCAGCTACAACAGCAACACGTTCGCGTCCCAGCTCGAGAACCAGCACGGCGCGCTGCTCCTCCTCAACAACATCCTCTACATCCCCTTCGGCGGCGAGAACGGCGACGTCGGCGCCTACTACGGCTGGATGGTCGCCGTCGACATCACCGACCCCGCGAAGTACGCCGGCTGGGCCACGCAGAGCGTGAAGTCCGGCATCTGGGGCACGGGCGGCCCCGCGTCGGACGGCACGCATGTCTTCGCCACGACGGGCAACACCGGCGGCGCGCCGCGCAGCGCGTCGGACTCCGAGGAGCTCGTGCGCTGGAAAGGCCTCGCCGAGTTCACGCGCGACGCGAACAGCATCTTCGTGCCCACCGAGTGGGCCACGTGGGACAGCAACGACCTCGACTTCGCATCCGGAACACCGGCGTTCATCTCGTTGCCGGCAGGCTCTTCGCCCCCGAGCGTCATCGTCGCGCCGGGCAAGGGAGGCCGCGTGTTCGTCGTCGACGCGCAGAACTTCAGCTCGGGCTCCTACCCCACGCCCGGTGGCCAGCTCCTCGACCTCGTGGTCTCGGGCACGACGCAGAACTCGATCTACACCTCGCCCACCGTGTACTCGACGCCGTCCGGCATCCACGCGACGATCAACGTCGGTGGCAGCAACTCGGCGAATGCGGTCAGCTGCCCGCCCGGCACGCAGGCGTCGAGCGAGGAGTACGTCTCGCTGCTCTTCTCCCCGGGCAAGACACCGATCGCCGCGACCTCGTGGTGCGCGTCCAACGGTGGACAGGGCGGAGGCACGTCGAACCATCCGCCGATGTCCACCACGAGCGACGGCACCAACGACCCCATCGTGTGGTTCACCGACAACGGCCAGCTCACCGGCGTCGATGGCGAGACGGGGGCGCACCTCGTCACGACAAGCGGGACTTCGTGTGACAGTCTCTTCAGCATGAGCTTCCCCATCGCCGTGAAGGGTCGCGTCGTCGTGGCCGCCCTCGGTCATCTCTGCGCGTGGTCGCTCGATGGCCAGTAAGCGCTTCGTCCTCGCGCTTCTCGTCGCTGCTGGGTGCGGCGGCGCGAAGACCGCATCCGACGCGGCCATCCCCACGACGGACATGAGCGCCGACGCCGACGCCGGCGTGATCGTCGGCGATGCCGGTGCCGATGCCGGCGCGGCCACGTGCGTGATGCCGGCTTCCGCGCAGGCCTGCGCGCCACCGAGCGGCACCACGCTGCCGGTCTGCACGCTCGCGCTCACCGGGTGCATGAGCGCTGCGGCGCCGACACAGCCCGTCGCGACTGCTCACGCCTACGAGGTCAACAGCCCGTTCTGGTCCGACGGCGCCGCGAAGGCGCGTGCGTTCGTGCTCCCCGCCGGTGGCAAGATCCACGTCAAGGACTGCACCACGCCGAGCCCGGAATGCATCGCGCCGAACGGCCTGCCCGAGGGCATCGCGGACACGGGACGCTGGGTGTTCCCCGTCGGCACGGTCGTCATCAAGAGCTTCGAGCTCGACGGCAAGCTCGTGGAGACGCGCCTCTTCATGCACGTGGATGCCGCGACCGCCGCGAAGGTGGGCAACGGCACCGACTGGGTCGGCTACACGTACGCGTGGAACGAGGCGCAGACGGAAGCGAAGATTGTCGACGATGCGCGCACCACGGTGCAGTTCAACACCGGCTCGCGCACCGTCGCGTGGAACTACCCGAGCCGCGTCGACTGCATCGGCTGTCACAACGCGTCCGCGAACACGCTCGGCCCCGAGACGGCGCAGATGAACCGCGTCGTGGGGAGCGCCAACCAGATCGACACGTTCGTCGCCGCCGGCCTCTTCGACGGCACGGCGCCGGTGAAGCCCTATGCCGGCCCGCTCGTCGAGCCCTACGCAAACCCCTCGCTCGGGCTCGTCGGCCCTCCGCAAGGCAC
>JAYTLP010000622.1:0-3707 GCA_043729375.1 Myxococcales bacterium | reverse complement strand
ACGTACGTCGAGCGCGTCCGGATCCTGCGGTTGGTGCCGCTGTCGGTACGCCCGGAGGAGATCCTCCGGCTGTTGCAGGTCATCTGGCGGGACGAGCTGCACTCGGACTGCGAGGTCGGCGAGCTGGGGCCGCGGGCGCTGGGTGGGTTGGTGGGCTACCGGTGGCCGGGGCAGATCGACGAGCTGCGCGCGCATGCCTGCCCCGCGGCTGCTCGCGTACCACCAGCGGGGCGGGTTGAGAGCTGCGGCCCGCGCGCTGGGCATCACTCATCAGACCCTCGCGGGTCACCTCAACCGGATCGGCGTGCCGATCCGCGATCAGGTCGATCGGGATCTGGCGCTCGTCGGCGGACGAGAGCATGAAATCTACTGGCGGCAGCTGGATCGTGAGGTCCTCGGGACACAGGCTGCGCTTGTAGCGCGCCGCCACGTCGAGGGCTCCCGCGACGTCGACCGCGCTGAGCACCGCGAGGACGATCGGCTCGGTCACGTCCGGCTTGACCAGCCGCGCCAGCGCCATGCCGATGTCGGGATTCGCGCTCACCGCCGCGATCGCGCGCCACAGCGCGAAGTACTCGGCGAGGCTCACGCGCAGGCCCGGGACATCGAGCAGCCGAGACGGCAGCCCGGCCCGGGCCAGCACCTCGTGATGCGAGACCCCGGCCTCGCCCAGCGCCTCGACCATCCCGATCAGATCTTGGGATTCGCCGCGGCCATCGCCCCATGATGCGGAGCCCGGTACGGGCGAGCAATGGCAGAACGCGCCAGTCCCGGTGCGCGGTGCGCCAGCCCGGGTCGCGCGATCAGCAGCCAGCGCTCTGGCACCCGTTGAACTGCGTACCGCACGTCGTGATGACGCACTGATCGCACGCCGGATCGCCCGCCGTGGCGCAGGCCGGGCACTGGAAGTTGATGCACTTCATCAGCTCGACCGCCGCCGGGCTCGACGCGGCGCAGGTGTCGAGCAAGCAGCCCTCGGCGGCCACTGCGTCGGCGCCGGCGGTTTGCACGCAGCCGACGGTCGCGGCACAGGTCTGGGTGCCGGTGAACACCGGGCCCGAGCCCGGGCCGGCGCACAGCTCGGTCTGCGGATCGAGGCGCGGGTAGTACGACGCGATGAACATGCACATCTCGTTGGCTTCCGCCGACGGCCCCTCGATGATCGTGCGGCCCGCCTCGCCCTGGAAGTCGCAGTGGAAATCGATCGTCGAGCCCGCGGCGACTGCCTGCGTCGGCTGATAGCGGCGCGGCTCGATGCCCTCCCAATCGGTGGTCGCGAACAGCTCGCTCGGCGCGGCCGCGGCCGGGTCCTCGAGCGTGGCGCGGTAGCCGACGCCGCGGCGGTGCATGTGCGACATGCCGAAGATCAGCTCGACGTCGCCGGGCACCTGACAGCGCATGTGCGCGGTCGCCGGCTGACCGGCGGGGACGTGGATCGCCCAGTCGTAGAAGAACATCGTGCCGGCCTCGATCGGCGTCGGGCCGCTCGCGTACCAGAGGTTGACGCGAACCGAGGCGGTGAGCGGATCGCTGCTCGCGTTGAGGTAGTGGGTCTGGACCAAGAGCACCGAGCCCGCCGCCGAGCGCAGCGCGACGTCGGCGGGGTACGCCAGCTCGCCGCGCGGGACCTGCGCCGCGTAGGCGATGCCGGCGACGCCGAGATCGGTGAGCTGCGCGCCGGTGCAGTCGAAGGGCTCGGTCGGGGCCTGCGCCGGCGTGAGCCCGGTCTGGTAGAGTAGCAGGTGGTGCGAGCCGAGCGTGTAGACGTGCTCGAAGCGGACGATCGAGATCGCATCGCTGACCACGATGTACTGACAACGCTCGGTCTCGTCGCCGGCCGCGATGGTCAGGTCCATGGTGAGCTGGCGGCCCGCGCCCTCCGGCGGTGGCTCGAGCAACGGCGCGCCGGCGTCGGGCGTGTCGGTGGACGAGTCGTCGCCACACGCGGCGGCGAAGGGAACGGCGAGGAGCAGGGCGAGCGTGGCGAGGACGTTGGCGCGCATTGCGCGCCGAGCACTGCAGCCCGTGTGCCGGCGCCGCCGCGTGTGGTCTCGCGCGGTTCGCACCCGCTCGCGCCCGGGCCGGTAACGTTGTGTGGCCACGCATCGCGACGCAGGCAACGAAGCGTTACGTCTCCGCGCGCGGATCCAGCACGCCACCGAGCCTCGCTGGCATCATGCCGAACCCAAGATAGGACGGCTCGTCCACCCGGTCAGACTCCCTCACCCCCGGCGAGAGGCAACCCGTGATCGATCCGCGGCTGCGCGACTCTATCGAGGCATGCGCATCCTGATCGCGGTGGTGCTGCTCGCGACGCGAGCACGCCGATCGTGACGTCGGGTGTGACCCAACCGCCGACGCCGGCGCTGAACCCCCCCCGACGACGTCGGCGGCGTCGCCGTCGAACCAGGCGAACCCCGGCCCGACGCCGGCTTCGATGGACGTGCCGTCCCTCGGATCGGAGACCTCCGGTTCCGTCGGCGCACCCGCGAGCGCCGACCCGGGAACCAACAGCGACAAGACCACCGCGCGCATACGATCCTCCCGCAACGAGCGTTCCACTGTACTCGATCTCGCACCGAAATGCCTCGCATCGTCCTCACCGCCCGAGCTGCGGGAACCAGTCGGCCACCGCGTCATCGTCGACCCCGTCCAACCCGCACCACCACACCATCGGATAGGGCCACTCGCCCTTGGTGCCGCGCTCCGACGCGCGGGCGAAGCCGGTGCGAAACCCGGGATGCCCCGCGGGCGCGAGAATGCCGGCCACCGCGAGGATCCCGAGCAGGGTGCGCCGCTCCTGCTCGTTCGAGGGCAGCACCGAGCCCAGCAGCTTGGCGAGCGCGGTGGGCGTGGTCTTGGGCGGAACCGATCGCACCGTGGCGAGGATCTCGCGCAGGATCTCGACGTCCTGGTCCGACGGCGCGAGCGGCTCGGTGGCCGCCAGGCGTTCCAGATCGAACGCGACGTAGACCGGGTTGAGGTGTCGGACCCCGCCCCACTGGAAGCGCTCGAAGTTGAGCACGTTGAGGTCGGTCGCCGCCGACGTCCGATACCCGGCGCAGATTGCGCACCAGTGATACTTTCCCACCTCGAACGAGTGGGCGGGGAAGTGCCAGGCCACCGCAGCCGTGGCCAACGCCGAGCGCAGATCGAGCCGGCGCGAGCTCAGGCTGGCCAGGAACGCCGTCGCCGCCGCCGTGCGCGTGACCGCGGCGCGGACGCGCAGCACCCAGGCCACGACCCCATCGTGATCGATCGTGATCGGGTCGAACATGAGCCCCGCGCGCCGGGCGTGGGCCCAGTCCGCAGGCGGCGTCGGCCCCGGCGCGTCCTTGATCCAGCGCTTGCCGGTCCAGTACGTGTCCCGGAGGATCTGCAGCGCCCTTGGATCGATAGTCACCTGCACGAGGCTAGTACATCACCGGCGCCCATCTGATCCTCGCGCTCGAAGAGTCGCCGATATCACCCGCCCGTAGATGGCGGACGATCCGATCGGGCTGCGCGCGCCGGGCAAGTGGCGGGAGGCGGCGGGGGCACCGCACACCGAGAAGACGGGCGGCGACCTGATGGACAGCATCTTGGCGACGCTCGAGATCCCGGCGGCTCCGATGAAGGTGCATGCGCTGCGATCGACGTTCATCAGCATGGCGCTGGAGGACGGCGCCGACGATCGGCTCGTCGAGAAGATCACGCACACGGCGGGG
>JAYTLP010000621.1:0-11995 GCA_043729375.1 Myxococcales bacterium | reverse complement strand
CCTCGCCCGGCTCACCGTCGAGCGCGACGACCCCACCGCGTTTCCGTGGTCGGCGCTCCTCGCAGCCGGCTGCGCGCTCACGCGGCCCGATGGCGCGGCGATGCTCGTCATCGGCCTCGTGTACGTGCTCGCGTGCGGTCCTCGACGCAAGGCATGGCTCTTCCTCGCGCTCGTGCCGGTGCTCGCGCACGAGGTCTGGCGCTACGGCTACTACGCGTGGCCCGTGCCCAACACCTTCTACGCGAAGGTGCAGGGGGCATTCCGCCTCTCGGAGCTGCTCGACCTTCGCTCGCAGGGGTGGTCGTACGTGCTCGGTTTCGTGATGCGCTACTGGCTCTTTGCGATCGCCGTCCCGGCCGTGCTCGCGCTGGTACCCGGCAAGCGCTGGACGTACCGCTTCGTCGTCGTCGCGATGCTGGGCGCCATCGTATTTTTTCCGATCTACGCGCGCGGCGACTGGATGTCCGAGGGTCGCTTCCTCGTCGCGGGGCTACCACTCCTGTGCGCGCTGGCCGTGAGTGGCGTGGACCGCCTCGGCGAGCGGGTGTGGGTGCGCGCCATTCCCATCGTCGCGTGCGCGGCGCTCGTCCTGCCGATGGCGCTGCGTCACTCCTGGGAGCGCCGGGGCAACTATCCCGTGCCGGCGTCGTTCGTGGCCAAGCGCGGCCTGCACTACAAGGAGATGGCCGCGCGCTACCACGTTCGTCAGCCCTCGGCGCTCGATGGCGACCTCGGCGGTACCTCGTACTACGCGGGCATGCCCATCGTCGATCTAGGCATGCTCGCCGACGTCACGCTTGCGCGCTGGCGCAAGGATCCGTCCATCGAGCGCGAGTACGTGCTCGGCGAGCGGCGCCCCACGTTCATGCGACTCGCGGGCTTCTGGCTCGACGATGGCCTGCAGGCGTACCCGGAGTTTGTCGATCGCTACGTGCCGTCCGGCATGGCGGACATCAGCGTCGACCGCGCGGTCTTTCTCGCGCAGGACATCGACCCGCGCACGGCGCTACTTCCGGCAGAGGCCGACGGTGTCGACGTCCTCGGCGTGCACGTGGGACCAGAGCTCGAGGCCTGGCTGCTCCCGCGTCGCGAGGCGGGCGTCGTGCCCGAGGTCCACGGTACGAACAACGTGCGCCTCGAAGACCTGCTGTATCCCGTCGGTCGCTGGCGTGCCGGTGAGGTGGTGCACGTCCGGCTCCCGCGCCCGCCTGGCACGCTCTCGGTCTGCATCGCTGCGCGCTGCGTCGCGCTGAAGGACGGCTACAACGGGGCCAAGCCTGTTGCGAAGCCGCGGCCATCACACGCCGAGGTTCCTGTGGCGCTCGACCAGCTCGACGTCGCCACCGCGCTGCGGCTCGAGCTCGACCTGCGGAGGCTGGGCGAGCAGCTGGAGGCGCGGGCCGACCACGAGCGCGAGAGCGGCGACACCACCGCGGCCTTTGCCGACTACGCTTCGGCTCTGCGCGCCAACCCCGCGCTCTCGTTCGCCCGCCGCAAGCTCGAGGCGCTCCGACTTTCGCCGCGGGCTCAATACCGTGCTCGCGATGCAGCCAGGCTCAACGCTGCGCTGCGCGAATTCCGCCTCGCGCCCGACGCGGACAAGCTCGCCACGGTCGCGCTGCTCGCGCACGTCGCGCGGTTGCCGTTCGAAGCCACGTGGGCGGCGCTCGTCACCGGCCTCGTCCCCACCGATCCCGATGGCAAGGCGGCGCTCGCGACGTGCTACGCGGCCGACGGTCTCCCCGAGCAGGCGCGCGCTCTCGGCGACATGCACGGCAAGGAGCCGCAGCGCTGGTCGTTCGACGGCGAAGGCGCGATGGGCTGGACGAGCGCGGGTGCACCCACCGTCGTCAAGCAGCTCGCCGTCGGCAGCAGCGTGCGCGGGGTAGAGGGGCACGGCTACCTTGCGTCGACGGGTGCGGGCACGTTCACGTCGCCCGCGCTGCGGCAAGGCGTCGACGAGGTGTGCTTCGTCGTCGCCGGCAGCCGGGCAGGGGCGGGCGTGCGCGTGGACGAGGGCGCTGCGGTCGCCGGACGCAAAGACGAGCTGCTCCGCGATGCATGCCTGCCTGCGCAGGCGGGTGCTCACGTCGTCGTCTTTGCGAACGCGGGACAGCGGGTGCTCGCCGACGACTTCGGATGCTACGCGCACGGACGTCCGATCGACTGCGGAGGTCCGTGAGGTATGGTGGCAGCCATGACGACGTTCGGCGCGCTGGTGGCGGTGGTGCTCGTGGTGTGGGTGACGACGCGGCTGCGTCGCGGGCCGCGCACGAGCCGCGAGGACTGGTCGCTCTACCGCGATCCGCAGACGGTGGCGGTGCCGGTGCGAGTCGACGAGCTCATCGAGCCGCTGCGGCGCTGGGGCTACGCGCCAGAGCTCGGGCCGATGATCGACGGCGGTCCGCAGTACGCACGCCTCCGTCAAGCGGGCTCGCGACACGGCAGCCTCGTCATCGACCTGCGGCACCTCACGTCGCTCGGCTATGCGACGGTGGAGGCGCACGACACGGGCAACGAGCTGTACAGCGAGATGGCACGGTACGCACTCTACGAGCTGGGCAAGCTGCTCCCCGGCAGCACCTACCGGGAAGCCTACTCACCACTGACGGCCGAGCTCACAGACACCCTCGAGCCGCAGTTGCCCGAGCGGCCGCACAACCTGCCGCGGTAGTCAGCTTTCGCGCGAGTGACTCGCGGTGGAGAAAGGCTCGGCGGGGTGCGCCCGACGAGGGAGTACGGAAACGTCCCTCACCCGATGAGTCGGCCGCACGACCTGCCGCGCTGAGATTTACTCCCAGAGCTTGCCCTTCTCGGCGAGGTCGACGAGCGAGGCAGGTGGCAGGAAGCGCGCGCCGTACCGCTCGGCGAGCTGGCGCGCGCGCATCACGAAGCCGCGCGGTCCCTTGCCGGACGGACCTTCGTAGCCGTTGATGTACTGGATCACGCCGCCGGTCCAGGGTGGGAAGCCGATGCCCATGATCGAGCCGATGTTCGCTTCGGGGACGGAGCGGAGCACGCCCTCGTCGAAGCACTTCACGGTCTCGAGGGCCTCGACGAAGAGCATGCGCTCCTTCATGTCCTCGAACGGGATGGTGTGGCCCTTCTTCGTGAAGTGCTCGGCGAGGCCCTTCCAGAGGCCGGTGCGCTTGCCGTCGCTGCCGTAGTCGTAGAAGCCGCCGCCCGTCGAGCGACCTTTGCGATCGTACACGTCGATGAGCGCGTCGATGACGACGGCGCTCGCGTGCTGCGCGAATGTCAGGCCCGCGGCCTCGGTCGCGCTCTGCGCCTCCATGCGGATCTTCCGAGGCAAGGTGAGCGTGAGCTCGTCCATGAGCTGCAGTGGCGTGGCCGGGTAGCCGGCCTGCGCCCCCGCCTGCTCGATCGACGACGGCGCGAGGCCTTCGCCGACCATCGCGATCGCCTCGTCGAGGAACGTGCCGATGACGCGGCTCGTGAAGAAGCCCCGGCTGTCGTTGACGACGATCGGCGTCTTGCCGATCTGCGCGGCGAGGTCGAACGCCTTGGCGAGCGCGGCATCGCCCGTCTTCTTGCCGACCACGATCTCGAGGAGCGGCATCTTGTCGACGGGCGAGAAGAAGTGCAGGCCGATGAAGTCAGAGGGGCGGTCGACGCCGTCTGCGAGCCGGGTGATGGGCAACGTCGAGGTGTTGGAGCCGAGGACCGCGTCCCCGTTCACGATGCCCTGGAGCTCGCCGAACACCTTGTGCTTGAGCTCGACGCTCTCGAACACGGCCTCGACGACCAGGTCGCAGCCGGTGAGGTCCGCGTAGTCGGCCGTCGTCTTGATGCGCGCCAGCAATGCGTCGCCCTTGTCCTTCGACACCTTGCCCTTCGACACGCCTCTTTCCACGAGCTTCTGCGAGTACGCCTTGCCCTTGTTTGCCGCCTCGAGCGTCGTGTCCTTGAGGACGACGTCGATGCCGGCCTTCGCGCACACGTACGCGATCCCTGCGCCCATCATGCCCGCCCCGATGATTGCGACCTTCCTCGTCGTGTGATGCGGCTGACCCTTCGGACGGCTGCCGCCGCCGTTGATGTGCTGCAGGTCGAAGAAGAACGCCTTCGTCATGTTCTTGGCGATCTGACCGACCGCGAGCTCGGTGAAGTAGCGCGTCTCGACGAGGAACGCGGTGTCGATGTCCACCTGCGAGCCCTCCACGGCCGCCGCCATGATCGCGCGCGGCGCCGGCATCGTGCCCTTCACCTGCTTGCGGAGGTTTGCCGGGAAGGCGGGCAGCATGGCAGCGAACGACGGCGTCATCGGCGTGCCGCCCGGGATCTTGAAGCCCTGCTGGTCCCACGGCTGCTTGGCATCCGGGTTGGCGATGATCCACGCCTTCGCCGCCGGGAGCAGCTCTTCGACGGTGCAGAAGATGGTGTGCACCAGGCCCACGGCCTTGGCCTCGGCTGGCTTGTAGCGCTGACCTTGCAGCAGCACCTTCATGAGGGCTTCCTGGATGCCGAGCATGCGGACGGTGCGCGTGAGGCCACCGCCGCCGGGCAAAAGGCCGAGCGAGACCTCGGGCAGCCCGATGAGCGAGCCTTTCACGTCGGCGGCGATGCGGTGATGACATGCGAGCGCGAGCTCGAGGCCGCCACCGAGCGCTGTGCCGTTTATCGCCGCGACGACGGGCTTGCCGCACGTCTCGAGCGTGCGAAGCTGCGCCTTCAGCTCGTTGCTGCGCTTCGTCAGGCGCTCCGCGTCCTCGGGTCGGGCCTGGATGAGGTCCTTCAGATCGCCACCGGCGAAGAACGTCTTCTTGGCGGAGGTGAGCACGATGCCCTGGATGGCGTCCTTCTCGCGGACGACGCGCCCCACGGTCTCGCGCATCGAGGCGAGGAACGCCGCGTTCATCGTGTTGGCGCCCTGGCCCGGGTCGTCCATCGTGAGGACGACGATGCCGTCTGCGTCCTTGTCCCAGCGGATGGTGTTCGTATCGCTCATGGTCGTCTCCTACAGCCGCTCGATGAGGGTGGCGACGCCCATGCCGCCGCCGATGCACAGCGTGACGACGGCGCGTCGTGCCCTACGGCGCTCCAGCTCGTCCACGGTGGAGCCGAAGATCATCGCGCCCGTCGCGCCGAGCGGATGGCCCATGGCGATGGCGCCGCCGTTGACGTTGAGCTTCTCGTTCGGGATGCCGAGGTCACGCTGGTAGCGCAGCACCACCGACGCGAACGCCTCGTTGAGCTCGAACAGATCGATGTCGTCGACCGTCAGGCCCGCGAGCGCGAGCAGTTTCCGGGTGGCAGGTGTGGGCCCCGTGAGCATGATCGTGGGGTCGGCGCCCGACGTGGCGACAGCGGCGATGCGGGCGCGTGGCACGAGGCCCATCTCCTTGCCCAGCTTCTCGGAGCCGACGAGCACGAGCGCGGCGCCGTCGACGATACCCGACGAGTTGCCGCCGGTGTGCACGTGGTCGATCTTCTCCACGTGGTGGTATTTCTGCAGCGCCACGGCGTCGAAGCCACCGGCCTCGCCCATCATCGTGAACGCAGGGTCGAGCTTGCCGAGCGAGGCGAGCGTGGTGTCGGGCCGCATGTGCTCGTCGTGACCGAGGATGAGGACGCCGTTCTGGTCGAACACCGGAACGATGGAGCGTGCGAAGCGGCCCTCCTTCCACGCCACGCCGGCACGCTGCTGTGACTGTACGGCGTAGGCGTCCACGTCCTCGCGCGAAAATCCCTCGATGGTGGCGATGAGATCGGCGGAGATGCCTTGCGGCACGAAGTAGGTGTCGTAGCTGGTGGCCGGATCCATCGCCCACGCGCCGCCGTCGGAGCCCATGGGAACGCGCGACATCGACTCGACGCCGCCGGCGATGACCATGCCCTCCCAGCCGGAGCGAACCTGCTGCGCGGCGAAGTTGATGGCTGCAAGGCCTGATGCACAGAAGCGGTTGAGCTGCACTCCGCCCACGGTGTCCGGCAGGCCGGCGGCGAGCACTGCTGTGCGCGCGATGTCGGCGCCCTGGTCGCCGACCGGCGTCACGACGCCTATCACCATGTCGTCGATGCGGCTGGTATCGAGCGACGGGTTGCGGTCGCGCAGCGCGTCGATGAGGCCGGTCAGCAGCGTCACGGGCTTGACGGAGTGCAGTGCACCCCTCTTGCCCTTTCCGCGCGGGGTGCGGATGGAGTCGTAGACGAACGCTTCGTTGCTCACGATGGTCCTTTCGGCGGCTTGCGACCGGCTGCTTTTCGACCAATCTGGTCTCCGGTCACGGGTGGGTCAAGACCGAAAGTGTCCCATGGGTAACTTGCATTACCCGCTGGACACCAGAGTGCGGCCGTCTACCATGACACCGGATGCCCGCAACGGTGAAGGCCACGAGCGACCAGCCGTTCTCGGATCGATCGCGCCAGCGCAACGACAAGCGCCGCGCGGTGCTGAAGACGGCGATGGGCCTGTTCCTCGAGGTCGGCTATCACCGCGCGACACTCACCGAGATCGCGCGGCGGCTGACCATCACCAAGCCCGCGCTCTACAACTACTTCCGCAACAAGGAAGAGATCCTCGTCGAGTGCTATCGCCTGGGCTTCGCGGTCATGAACGTGACGATGCTCGAGATCGAGGCGCGCGGCGGCACTGGCGTCGAGAAGCTGCGGGCGCTCATGAAGAGCTACGCGAAGCACATGATGAGCGAGTACGGCCGTGGGCTCGTCGCGCTGGACGACCGTGAGCTCACCGGCCGCGCGCATGCTCGCGTGCGGGCCGACAAGCGCCGCATCGACCGGTGCTTCCGACGCTTCGTCGCCGAGGGCATGGACGACGGCTCGATCGTGGAGGGCGACGGCAAGCTCATCGCCTTCGCCATCGCCGGCGCGCTGAGCTGGATCTCGCAGTGGTACGACCCGCGCGGTGGATGGTCCGCCGAACACGTCGCCGACGAGATGACGACTCGCCTCGTCGACGGGCTGGCCGCGCGCTAGGTTCCACCGTGGCTCGAGATGGCAGTGCACCACTCGTCCAGCGAAACCTCTCGACCGAGGCTTATCATCCCGGTGGCGCGGCTGCACACGGTGCCGTTCTCGTCGAGGATTCGCGCCGACGCGAACACCAGGTTCGGCGCCGCGCGCTCGATGCTGGCCACGCAGCGCACGGAGCCTCCGCGCACGGCCCGCTCGAACATGAGCGCGATCTGCACGGTCGCGTAACGGCGTAGCGGCTCGACGAGGATGCCGACGTTGCCGAGCGCGAAGTCGAACATCGCCGACAGCACGCCCCCGTTGACGGCCTGGCTGCCCATCCCGCCGCGGTGCACGTTATCGACCGCAGCAAGGACGATGGTGACGGCGTGCGGAGAGACGGAGCAGGTGAGGCCGAGGTGCCGCAGCATGTCGCTCGAAGAGAACGCGAGGGCGTAGCGGTCGAGCTGGTCCTGGGTGAGCGTCATCGCGGAGCGAGGTGTCTCGCAGCTCCGCGCCGGGAGCAAGCTACGCGGGGTCCGGGTGCGGCTTCGACCGTCGCTGCATCGCCAGGTGCGGCTCCGTCCAGACCGCTCGACAGCTCAGGCACTCCACGCGCCAGCCCTCGGGGACGAGCGCATACATGCGCTGCGGCTCGCAGGCGCAAGACGGGACATGAGGGCGGTGATCCATCGCGTCGCGACTATGCACGCCGCAACGAAGGAATCCAAGGAGCCAGACGGTGTGGATGTGAAGCACGTCACTCGCCGCGACCGAGCACCACGAGAGAGCCGAGCGGCCGCTCCACACGCGTCATGCGCGAAGCAGCCGTGGGGGGTCGACACTCGTACGGGAGGAAGCTCGCGAGCGAGAGTACCGATGCGCGTCTGAAACGGCGGGTGAGCTGGCGACCCCAACGGGATTTGAACCCGTGTCCCCGACGTGAAAGGCCGGTGTCCTAGGCCAGCTGGACGATGGGGTCTGACGTTCTGGTAGGTAGTTAGGTCAGCGGCTCGAGCAAGTCAAGCCGAGTTACTTCGCGGCTTCGGCTTCGGCGATCGCCGGGTCGGCCTTGAGCGCCTCGATGAGGCCGTGCGTGCCCGCGGGCGCGGTGCAGTGGAGGAGCGCCTGCTCTTTTTCGTTCCACGACTTCGGCTCGCAAACCCAAGAGCCCACGTCCACGGGGGGGAACATCTTCTCCTTCACCCGGACAAACGCCTCTTCCTCGGCAGGCGGCGCGACCGGCTTGTCCGTCGGCGTGACGTTCTTCTTGTTTGCCGTGGTCGCGGTCGTGCCGTTCGACGTGGTCTTGTGCGCGCAGCCCGAGAGCATGACGCCGCAGAGAACTGCGACGACGCTGACGTGACGAGCGACACCCGGAAGATAGATCATCATGTTTCATGACGTTCTCGTCCCCCGAACGCGTTGTCAAGAAGCGCACCCTTGACCGCACGCACCGAACCGCTACCCTCATGTCGGTTCTAGGGGCCTGTAGCTCAGCCGGTAGAGCAGTGGCCTTTTAAGCCATTGGTCGTGGGTTCAAATCCCACCGGGCTCACTTTTCACATCGCCGTCTCTCGCTTTGGATAGGCTGCGTCCATGAACGAAGAGAAGTTTTGGCACTTGGTGGAATCGGCGAAGCGCGAATTCACGCCGGAGCTGTCCAACCAGCCGGAGGTCCTGCAGCGACAGCTCGAAGCACTCGCGCCGGACGAGATCGCCGAGTTTGGCCGGATGTTCGAAGAGCTCCACATCAAGGCCTACCGATGGGACCTCTGGGCCGCCGGGTACATCATCGAGGGCGGTTGCAGCGACGATGGCTTCTCCGACTTCCGGTCTGGACTGATCGGGCTCGGACGAGATGTCTACTACGACGCGCTCCGCGACCCCAACACGCTGGTGAGGCAACCGACTCGTGGCGTGGACTTCTCGCAGGAGGAGCTCGCCTATGTTGCCGCCCAGGCGTACGAGTCCGCGACTGGGAATCCGCTGCCTGAGTCGAGAACACCTCATCCACCGGAGCCTGCTGGGGAACCGTGGGCGGAGAACACCGTGGCGCAGAAATACCCAGAACTCGCGGCGAAGTTCGGATGAACGTTGCGCGTGTTCGCTCTCACGCGACCACCGCTAGATTGGGTAGCGTCAGAGACGAGCCGAGGAGCTGGAGCGACGCAGTCGAGACGATGTTCGTCATTGCGACATTCCCACCGGGCTCACCAATATTTACCGTCGCTGACCCTCTCCGCAAGCCTGCCCAACAGTGGTCAGGAATACCCAGGAATGGCCAGGGTTTTCACACGCCCCTTTCACACCGACCCCCCGACGGGGATGGGATCGAGGGGTGAAGGAGCGCCTCTACCTCCGCGGAAAGATCTACTGGTGCTGGTATTACGACTCTCAGCGGAAGCTGATCCGCGAGACGACGACGTGCACCGACAGGAGTGCCGCGCGGGCCGTTCTTCGTCGGAGAGAGCAGGAAGCGCAAGGCGCCGCACCGCAGCGGAAGAGCTACGTATCCCTAGGGGACGTGCTCACCGCCCTAGAGACGTGGGTGGAGGGCAACACCACGCCGGAGAACACCCACTTTGTGAAAGCTAAGTGCAAACAGCTCCGGTCTGGCCTCGGCGAAACGACGGACGTCCACTCCCTCCCAAAGAGCGATCTCAAGGCCTACGCCGCCGCGCGCCTCTTGGCTTCGAAGGGCCCGCGCACGGAGAAAACGATCTCACGGTACACGGTCAAGCGTGAGCTGAAGGTGCTGATACAGGCGCTCACGCACGCCAACGGGGAAGGGCTGGTCAAGATCGACCTCGCACCGCTCAAGGTCGACTTTTCAGCCCCGTACGTACCGCGCAAGCGCTGGCTGAGCCGCGACGAGTTCAAGGCCCTCGTGGAGGCCACGCCCGAGCACAGGAGGCTTTGGATCGTCATCGCGACGTACACGGCAGCCCGTGCAAGCGAAGTGGAGTCCCTGACTTGGGAAGACGTGCGAGGCAAGACGGTTCACATCCGCGGGACAAAGACCGCGAAGAGCGACCGCATCATCCCGCTCCATCCCGCGCTTGCGACGGCGCTCGGTAAGAAGGGCAGGGGCGCGCTCACCCCCCGTGGCCGAACGTCCAGAGAGATCTACGCGCTACGTGCAAGCGCCTTGGGATCGACGCCACGACGCCCAACGACCTCCGCCGCACGTTCGCGAGCTGGCTTCTTCAGGCAGGCGTGAGTAACAGCGTGGTCGCAGAGCTGCTCGGACACGCGACCACACAGCTCGTCGACATGACGTACGGGCGGCTGTCCGCGCAGTCGCTCGCGCAAGCTGTGGCGCTGATCTAGCGGGGACCCGGGTACGTGTCGCGGTTGCGTCAGCGCCCTGGGACCACGAGGAAGGAGCGTCGCTACTTCACGCCCGCTGCCATGCTAACTTCGCCGCCATGTCGACGCCGATCCGCGACGCGCCAGCTCTGGGCCCTGAGGTCGGCGCGTTGAACGCGGTGTTCATGCAGATGCCGGTAGCCATCTGCATCATCGAGGGCAAAGAGCACGTGTTTCGGTTCGCAAACCCAGCCTTTTGTGCGCTGGTGGGCGACCGCGAGCTGATCGGAAAGCCGATGCTGAAGGCGCTGCCGCAGCTGCGTGGTCAAGGCTTCGACACACTTCTCGATGGGGTCATGGCAACCGGGCAACCGTTCATCGGAAACGAGATGCGCGCGCAGCTCTCTACCCCTACAACTGACAGATCGTTGTTCGTCAACTTCGTCTACGCGCCGAAGTTTAATCGCGACGGCATCGTCGACGGCGTACTCGTGTCGGGGACCGACGTGACCGAGCTGGTTCATGCGCGCCGCCGAGCCGAGCTCGCGGCCGAACAACTTCGTACCAGCGAGGAAAGACTTCGGCAGCTGCTCGAGGCGTCGGGCGCAGGTACCTGGGAGATGGAAGTCGCGACCCAGGACGTGACTGCAAGTGCTCGCTTTCGCGAGTTGTTTAGTCTGCGCCAGATCGCTCGCATAAATTTGAGTGACTGCATTGCGCGCATTCACGTGGATGATGTAGAGCGGGTGTCCGCAGTGGTGACATCCGCCATGGCAGGTGCCAACGGCGGCAGCTACACCGACGAGTACAGGCTCGTGTCGCCGAACCCGAGCCGTGACGTGTGGGTCGAAGCCCGTGGACAGCTCAGATTTGATACGAGCGGCAACCCGACGCGGCTCCACGGCACGGTGTTCGATATCACGCAGCGCAAGGAGCTCGAGATCGCACAGGAGCGCCGAGCCGATTTCGAGCGTCAATTGATTGGCATAGTGAGTCATGACCTGCGGAACCCTTTGAGCGTCGTCGTTCTAGGTTGCTCGGTGTTGCTGCGAGCGGAGGGCCTGAGTGACGCGCTAACAAAGACTGTCGTCCGTATCAACAATGCGGGGGAGCGAGCGAGTCGCATGATTCGTGACCTGCTCGACTTCACGCAGGCAAGGTTGGGAGCGGGGCTGCACATCGCAACTTCGCCGCAAGATTTCCATGCGCTGACCGCTGCGGTAGTCGAGGAGATAGAGACATCGTTCGCGGGGCGGGTGGTACGCTGCACCTATAGCGGCGACGGTCGCGGCCGGTGGGATCCCGACCGCATCTCCCAGATGATCGAAAACCTGGTCACCAACGCATTGAAGTATGGCGCAGTGGACGCTGCTGTTACTGTGACGTCTGACTGCCTCGGCGATATCATCGTGCTGTCGGTGCACAACTACGGTCTGATGATTCCGCCCGAGAAGCTGGCAGACATCTTTCAGCCGCTAGAACGTGCGACGCACGCGCACTCCGCGGCGCGCAGCATTGGGCTGGGCCTGTACATTGTTAAGCAAGTGGTCAATTCGCACAACGGGACCATATCGGTCGAGTCCACGGAAAGAAACGGGACGACGTTTACAGCACGGATTCCACGCTCAGGGCCCGCGTATGAACAAGTCGATCGAAGCAGCGGTGAACGAAACGCGCGCGGAGGGATCGACTCGATCGAAGGGCCATGATCTATTTCCCGCGTGGATGCTGAGCGAACGGTTCGTCGAAA
>JAYTLP010000620.1:0-1999 GCA_043729375.1 Myxococcales bacterium | reverse complement strand
GCCGAGACCATCGGGCTCGATCTCGATCTGGAGGCGGACCTCGGCGTCGACTCCATCAAGCGCGTCGAGATCCTGTCGGCAACGACCGAGCGTGCGCCGGGCCTCCCCAAGCTCAACGCGGCGAAGATGGCCACGCTGCGCACGCTGCGCGAGATCGTCGCGCACCTGCGCGAGCACCTGGCCGAGGCACCCGCGCCCGCGGCACCGAGGCAGGCGCTCGATCCGGCCGCGCTGGGCAAGCTCATGCTCGCCGTGGTCGCGGAGAAGACCGGCTATCCGCCGGAGACCATCGGGCTCGACCTCGATCTCGAGGCGGATCTCGGCGTCGACTCGATCAAGCGCGTCGAGATCCTCTCGGCGACCACCGAGCGTGCGCCGGGCCTGCCGAAGCTGGACGCCGCGAAGATGGCGACGCTGCGGACGCTTCGGCAGATCGTGGCGTATCTCGAGAACGCCGACCCGACGCCGGCGACGCACGCACCGGTGACCGCCACCTCGCCGATCACGCGCTCCGTCGTGCGCGCCGCCCCGACGTCCGCGCTCGGCCTCGCCACACCCGGCCTGCTCGGCGCGCGGCGCCTCGTGGTCGCGGACGAGGGCACGGGCGTCGCGCCGGCGCTCGTGGCGCTGCTCGTCGAGCGCGGGTGCAACGCCGCCGTCGTGGAGGCCGTGCCCCCCGACGCCGATGCGGTCGTCCTGCTCCACGGGCTCGCCGATGGGCACGATCCGGCCAGCGCGACGTCTGCCAGCCGCGAGGCGTTTCGCGCCGCGCGCACCATCGCCCGTCGCTTCACCGACGAAGGCGGCACGCTCGTCACCGTGCAAGATACGGGCGGCGACTTCGGTCTCTCCGGGTCGGAGCGCGCGTGGCTCGCCGCGCCGTCTGCGCTGGCACGCACCGCGGCCCTCGAGTGGCCACGAGCGACGGTGCGCTCGCTGGACGTGGAGCGCGGCGCGCGTCCGCCCGGCGATGTGGCGCGCGCCATCCTGGCGGAGCTGCTCGACGGTGGGCTCGAGCCCGCGGTCGGCCTGCGCGCGAACGGCGAGCGCATCACCCTCACGCTGACCGAAGGCGCGGTCGCGGACGGTCCCGTGCGCGTCGATCCACGCTCGGTCGTCGTCGCCTCCGGCGGCGCGCGCGGCGTCACGGCAGCTTGCCTCGTCGCGCTGGCGAAGAGCTCGCGCTGCCGCATCGCCCTGCTCGGGCGCACGGCGCCGGGGCTCGACCCGTGCGCCGGCGTGCCCGACGAGCGCCTCAAGACCGCGCTGCTCGAGCTGGCAAAGGCGCGCGGCGAGACCATCGCACCGCTCGAGCTGGCCAGGCGCGCCGACCAGGTGCGCGCCAACCGCGAGATCGAGCGCAACGTCGCAGCCATTCGCGCCGCAGGCGGCGAGGCGCGCTACATCGCCGTCGACGTCGCCGATCGCGAGGCCGTGAGCGTGGCGCTCGAAGAGGTGCGCAAGGCGTGGGGCCCCATCACCGGCGTCGTGCATGGCGCCGGGGTCCTCGCCGACAAGCTGCTCGTCGACAAGCGCGACGAGCAGTGGGAGCGCGTCTACACGACGAAGGTCTCGGGGCTCGAAGCGCTGCTCTCCGCCACCCGCGACGACGAGCTCGCCTTCGTGGTGCTGTTCTCGTCGGTGGCCGCGGTCCACGGCAACCCCGGCCAGTCCGACTATGCGATGGCCAACGAGGTGCTCGACAAGGTCGCGGCGCTCGAGCAGGCGCGCCGTCCTCGAGCACTCGTCCGCTCGATCGCGTGGGGTCCGTGGGACGGCGGGATGGTCGACGACGGCTTACGCGCGCGCTTCGCGGAGCGCGGCGTCTCCCTGCTGTCGATCGAGGAGGGCACGCGCCGCTTCCTCGAGGAGCTGCGTGGGGGCGGAACCGAGACGGAGGTGGTCATCGGCGCCGGCCGCCTCGCCGCGAGCTCACCGCGTGACTTGGTCGCCGAGGTCGTCGTTTCGCGCGAGACGTATCCCTATCTCGACGCACACC
>JAYTLP010000619.1:0-8513 GCA_043729375.1 Myxococcales bacterium | reverse complement strand
ACCAAAGGCCTCCGCGATCGCCTGGTGGCCGAGGCACACGCCGAGCAGTGGCATGTCGAGCGCGCGTACCAGCGCCTCGCAGCAGCCCGCGTCGGCCGGGTGACCTGGGCCCGGCGACAGGACGACGTGCGTGGGCGCGAGCGAGCGGACGTGCGCGACGTCGATTGCGTCGGCGAACACCACCCGCACGTCGGCGCCGAGCTCGCCGAGGTACTGCGCGAGGTTGAACGTGAACGAGTCGTGGTTGTCGACGAGCAGGAGCATCGGCGCGGCGCTCCATCCTACGTTGACGCTGAGGGTGCACGGCGCTAAAAGCGAGCGCATGACGACGACGGCGCGCGATCCAGGCCTTGCCACCACCGACCCGGAGATCTGTGCGCTCATCGACAAGGAAGGCGAGCGACAGCGCCAGAAGCTGCGGCTCATCGCGTCGGAGAACTACGCGTCGCGCGCCGTGCTCGACGCGTCGGGCTCCGTGCTGCAGAACAAGTACTCCGAGGGCTACCCCGGCAAGCGCTACTACGAGGGTCAGCAGTACATCGACCCGATCGAGACCATCGCCATCGAGCGCGCAAAGGCCCTGTTCGGCGTCGACCACGCCAACGTGCAGCCCTACTCCGGCTCGCCCGCCAACCTCGCGGTGCTCATGGCCTTCGTGAAGCCGGGCGAGACCATCCTCGGCATGAGCCTCCCCGCCGGAGGGCACCTCACGCACGGCTGGCCCGTGAGCATCTCGGGCAAATTCTTCCGATCGACGTCGTACGGGGTGCGCAGGGATACCCATCGCATCGACCTCGACGAGGTGCGCGACATTGCGAAGCGCGAGCAGCCGAAGCTCATCTTCTGCGGTGGCACAGCAGTCCCTCGCATCATCGACTTCGCGGCCTTCGCTTCGATCGCAAAGGAGGTCGGCGCCATCCTCTGCGCCGACATCGCCCACATCTCCGGCCTCGTGGCGGGCGGCGCGCACCCGTCGCCGGTCGGCCACGCGGACGTGATCTCCACCACGACGCACAAGACACTGCGCGGTCCGCGTGGCGGCATGCTCATGTGCAACGCGCAGCACGCGAGCGCAATCGACAAGGCCGTGTTCCCCGGCCTGCAGGGTGGCCCGCACAACCAGACCACGGCGGGCATCGCCGTCGCGCTGAAAGAGGCCTCGACCGACGCGTTTCGCGCCTACGCGAAGCAGATCGTCGCGAACGCGAAGGCGCTCGCCGAAACCCTCACGGAGCACGGCTTCGACCTCGTGTCGGGCGGCACCGACAACCACCTCGTGCTCGTCGACCTCACCAGCAAGGGCGTCTCCGGCAAGAAGGCGGCGCAGGCGCTGGATCGCGCGGGCGTCGTCTGCAACTACAACTCGGTGCCGTTCGACCCGCGCAAGCCGTTCGATCCGTCTGGCATCCGGCTCGGCACCGCCGCTGTCACGACCCGCGGGATGGGCACCGCCGAGATGAAGCAGATCGGCGACTTCATCGCACGCACCGTGGACGCGGCCACGCGCGACGACGAGGCCACGGTGGCGAAGATCTTCGGCGAGGTGAAAGCGCTCACCGAGGGCTTTCTCGCCCCCGGGATCGATAGCCCGCGGGCGACCGAAATCATCAAGTAGCGCCTACGTCGAGTCGTCGGCAGCTTCACGCTCGGCGAGCGCCGCGAGGTCCACACCTGCAGCTTCGGCGTTTGCGTCCATCCACGCGGCGAGCAGCGGCAAGCCCTCGCGGATATGGAGCTGGCGTCGACGATCGAGCGCTTCGCGCAGGAGGTGCCAGGCGAAGTCGACGTCGCCTGCTTCGTGCTCTCCCCACGCGAGCAGGCCGAGCAGGGCAGCCGCGCCGGAGATCTGCAGCCCCACGCGTGCGCGCGAGTGCAGCTCGTCGGCATCGATGCGGTGGCTGCCCTCGGCCATGCAGATGTAGAGCTCGGCGATCCAGTGCTGGAGGCGCAGGTAGTCGCCGAGCGGCGGCCCCTCGGCAGAGCGCGCGTCGTAGCGTTGCCGAGCCTCGCCCGTGCGACCGAGGTTCACGAGCGTGACCTCCTCGGCGTACTCGGTGAGCTGACGCATCGGGTTCTTGCGGCGCATGCTCGCGTAGAGGACGAGCGCGGTGCGCTGGTGCTCGAGCGCGACCTCGTAGTCCTTGCGACGGCTGGCGATGGCGCCGAGGTTCTGCTCGGCCATCGCGCGCAGCGGTCGCGGGCAGCGAAAGCTGAAGCGCACCTCGTTGAGTACCTGTTCCGCCTCGTCGATGCGGTCGTGGGCGAGCAGCGTGACGGCCTCCTGCAGCCGACGTCCCCGGCGCACGTGCCACGCGAGGTACGCGCCGAGCCCGAGGCCAATGAGGACGCCCGGCGGACCGAGCAGCGCGCCGTAGATCCCGGTCACGCCCGCGACCACGCTGCCCGCCGCCGCGTACGACACGGCCTGGAGCGCCCTGTACCGGGTGGGTGAACGAACCTGGCCGTCGCTGTCCACATGCACGAATGCGCGAGGGGGCGCCGACGCCAGCGACGTTGCGAGCTCCATCGACGGCGCAGGTCCGGCGGGGAGGTGGAGGGGCGCGAGACCCGCATCCTTCTGCGCCGCAAGCGCATGCGGGTTCTCGTCCGTGAGCGGCGGCCCGACCGGACCGTCGAGCTCGTCGTCGGCCCGGCTGTCGGATCGGTGACGCCCCTTGGCCAAGGGCGGTACGCGCGTGGAGTCGGACGACGACATGACAGAGACAAGTGTAACGCGTCCCGAGCCGTCTCGCCGCTGGCGACCGCATGCGCCCAGGCAACCTTTTCAGGGCGCGGGAGTCGGACCCGCGACGTCGTCCCGTGCCTTGACACCTCCCGTCGGCAGAAGGTACGACAGGCCCCCTTTCCGAGGACCCCCCATGTCCCGCCGCACCGTCCCTGCACTCCTCCTCTCCCTCGTCCTCGCAGCCGGGCTCACTGGGTCGCGAGTCGCCCGCGCCGAGGTCTTCCAGCTGCTCGACAACACGCAGCTCTCCGGCAAGCTCCTCCACTATTACGAGGGCGTGTTCCACGTCGAGCTCGCTTCCGGGCAAAAGGTGGAGCTTCCGCTCGGGAAGGTGAAATCGGTGACGTTCAAGCTGCCGCCGGCGCGCGCCGAGTTCTCGACGCCGGAGAAGACCTTCAATCGCTACAAGGAGAACCTCCTCAAGGGCGACATGAACAAGGTCATCGACAGCTACGCGCTCATGTACCAGGGAATGATGAGCGCCCAGCTCTCGCAGTCCGGTGGGGACGATCTCAAGAAGATGCAGAAGGAGATCGAGGGCACGAAGTTCGAGCTCAAAGGTAGCAAGGTCACCGGTAATCAAGCCACGCTGAAGGTGCAGCGCACCCACGGCGACGACGTCGAGACCAGCGACGTGCGACTCGTGCTCGAAAACGGCGAGTGGAAGATGACGCAGTAGCAGCACTCGATGTCCGCGCGCCTTCGCCTCGTCGCTCTTGCAGTCGTCGTCACCGCGTTCGTCGGTGCTGGTCGCGTCGCGCGCGCAGAAGCCGACGTGGTCGCGGACGGCGGCGTGGCGCCCGACGCGGCAGACCCGCTTGCTGCAGCGCCGAACGAACAGCCCATCCCGGGCGAGTCTCCGCAGAGCCACCCCGCCGTCGTCGTCGCACCTGCCGCCGCCGCGACGTCGACGGCCCAGTGCAAGGCGGACGACGACTGCAAGCTCGGCAGTATCTGCGAGCGCGGCGAGTGCCGCTCCGTGCGGCACCTCAGCCGGATGGTTCCGCCGTTCTGGTTCAACAATCCGCGACGGCAGAACGGCTACAACTACGTGGTCCCGTTCTACTTCCAGCGCTGGAAGCACGACGTCACCCACGAGGTCGACACGAAGGTCGTCCCGCTGCTCTTCTTCTCCCGCATCGCGACGAAGGACGGCGTCTCGAGCAACGTCTGGCCGTTCGTCTTCCACCGCACGTACCTCGAGGACGGCAAGCGAACGGGCACGCGCTTCGCATTCCTGCCGCTGTTCTGGGCGCAGAGCAACAAGGGACACTCGTACGGTGCGCTACCGCTGCTCCTCACCGGCTGGCAGCACGATGTCGCGCGGGACTTCACCGAGGTGCTCGCCGGCGGCATCGTCTACTACAAGCACGAGCACGACCGCACGAAGCGCGTCGTCTTCCCGCTCTACTGGGACTTCAAAAAGCAAGGCAGCCGGTTCGCGACGGTGCTGCCGCTGTTTTACTATCACCGCTCCGGGCTCGCGTCGCAGAGCGTGCTGTTCCCGCTGTTCTGGCGGTTCAAGGACGACGAGAAGAAGTCCGACAACATCGCGCTCTTTCCGCTCTTCGACTACGCGATGCGTAGGGGCGGCCGCTCCTTGGTCTTCGCATCGCTACTCGGTGGTTACGAGCGCGACCTCGATGCAAAGCGAACGCAGCTCCTGCTGCTCGCGCCGCCATTTTATCACCGTCGCGATCCCGAGCTCTCGCTGGATGTCCTGTTGCCGATCTTTGCGCGCTGGAAGAACAACCTGACGGGCTCGACCGGCCTCTATGCCGGGCCGTACGGTCGGATCAGCGACGCGAACGGGACCACGAGCACGTTCTTTCCGCTCTTCTGGCATGTCTCCGACAAGCGCACCGGAGCCCGTACCGACCTGTTTCTTCCCGTTGGTGGCGTTCACCAGGAGCCGGGCTACAAGGTCGCAGCGGTGCTGACCGCGTTCGGCTGGAAGCGCAACCCAGTCGACGGCGTCGGTGAGCGCGGCTGGGGCGGCGGGCTCGCGCCGCTCCTGTTCATCGGTCACAGCGGCACGCGCTCGCATGCGATGCTGCTGCCGCTGTTCGCCTGGTGGAAGAACTCGGCCACGGGCACGCAGTGGGCCGCCGTGGGGCCGATCTACGCCCGCACGAACCCGTCGAACCACGGCTTCGACGTCGGCATCCTGCCCTTGCTGTTCTTCGGCAAGTCGGATCACCGCAGCTACGGCTACCTCGCGCCCGTCTTCTGGTATCGCCACACGCCGGAGCGCACCACCGTCGTCGTGGGCCCCGCATACGGCAGCAAGGGCAAGAACGGCGACTATGACGCGGGCCTGGCGCCGCTCGCGTTCTTCCACAAGCAGGGCACGTCGAATTCACAGCTCGTGCTGCCACTCTTCTTTCGCGTCGCGCACGGCACCGACTCGACCACGGTCGTCCTGCCGTACGTGCATTCGCGCCAGGCAGACACGGTCACCGACGCGTTATTCCCGCTCGCTTTCGTCCAGCGACGCCCCGGCGAGACCACGGTCGGCTCGCTGGTGGGCGGCTACCACGCGAAGGACGGCCGCGCGACCGGCATCTTCGGCCCTTACTTCTATCACTCTGACGCGGCGACGCACACGTCCACGCACGTGCTGTTTCCGCTCGCATTCTTCCACAGATCCGCGGAAAGCAGCCTCGCCGCCGTCTTCCCGCTGTTCTGGACCGTGCGCAACGGTACGCAGCGCGACACCCTGCTGCTTCCACTCATCTGGCACCGTCGCGGCGGTTACACCGACGTCGACGCGTTCTTTCCTCTCTTCGTGCGCGCGAAGAACGAGCGCTCCACCACGTGGTTGTTCGGGCCGGTCTACGCGCGCCACGTCCGCGACGGCTGGACGCAGGCCGGGCTGCCCGGCCTCTTCTCTTACGGAGAAAAGCGCGTGGGCGACAAGGTCAGCCGCTTCTTCGGCGCGCCGGCGTTCTTCTACCAGCGCAACGACTTCGCCGGCGTGCGTCGCCTGCTCATCGGCCCTTTCTACGACACGCGCCGGCCCGACGGGTACACGAGCGGCTTCTTCCCGCTCGTGTTCGCCTGGCGGCGAGGCACCGCGAGTTATGCCATCACGCCGTTTTACTACCACCAGGCCGATCGCGCGACCGGCCTCGACCTCAACGTCGTCGGCCCGCTGTACTGGGGTCACAGCCAGGGCCAGGTCCACGTCGGCCTCGCGCCGCTGTTCTTCGGTCAGTACGGCCAGGGCCGCAGCAAGACTGTGGTGTTCCCGCTGCTCTACTTCGCGAAGCGGCCTGCTGGCTCCACGCTGCTCACGCTGCTCGGCGGCTACGCGAGCTACGAGGGCGGCTACAAGGCACTCATCGGCCCGCTCTACGTGCGTCGCGATCGCACCTACTCGTCCGCGTTCCTGTTCCCCATCGTCTATCACGGGGTGAACCACGTGACGGGCGCGACCACCACCGTCGCGTTCCCGCTCTACTTCAGCCGCGAGAACAAGCTCGACGGCACGCGCGTCCAGGCGTTCACGCCGATCGTGTGGCGCTACCGGTCCGTCGAACGTACGGTCACGCTCGGCCTGCCGCTCGTGTTCGACTCGGACGTTCACGGCGAGTCGCGCACGACCGGCGTGCTGCCGTTCTTCATCCGTCGTCGCTCCGAGGTGTCACGGTCGACGTGGTGGACGGTGCCCCCGCTCCTCATGTGGGGGCGCGAGCGCCGTCCGGAGGGAGAGCCCGTGGCACACGACTTCGTGCTCTTCCCGCTCGTATGGCGCTTCGGTGGCGTCGAGAAGTCCTCCACCGTCGTGTTCCCGTTCTACTGGGGCTTCCACCACGGCGAGTCGCGTACGCAGGTGCTGTTCCCCATCGGCGCGCGCTGGAGCAGGCCCGACGGCGACCGCACGCTCATCCTCAACACGTACTACCGCAAGGGCAAGGGCGTCCGCGAGGGCTCGTGGAAGCTCAACGTCATCCCGTTCTTCGACATCGGCCATCCGCGCACCGGCGACCTCGAGTGGAACGTCCTCGAGGGGCTCTTCGGCTACTCGCGCCTCGGACGCAATCGCACGCTGAAGCTGTTCTGGGTCATCCCCGTGCCGCTCTCGCCCGTGCCCGTCAACAACCTGTCGATGAGCAACACGCTGCCGTCGGAGCGCACCGAGTTCTAGCTCGCGTTGTTGCTACTGCTGTTGCTGCAGCAGCTCGACGACGAGGAGGTGGTAACCGCCCGGCGACGCTTCGACCCGCTCGCGATGCGCCGAGCCGGTCCTGCGGATCGTGACGACGACATCCTTGCCGTGCGGCTTGGCGAACACCTCGCTCACATCGGTGCCAAAGGCCTCGACCTTGAGCGGGCGCGCATTGTTGCGCAGCTTGATCGTCGTGCCGTGCAACGTGACGAGCAGCGCGCCCGACGTCTGCGAGACCGCGTAGTCCGGCGTGCCGGTGGTCTGCAGGAAAACCGTCGGGATTCCATCGCGCACCTGGAAGCCCGGCCAGGTGAGGCGCTGCGGCCCCTTCGAAAGCGGGAGTTTCGGTGCCTTGGGCGGCAGGCCCTGACCGTCGAGCGAGACCCCCGCGTAGGCGCCCTCAGCGTGAGATTCCTGCACGACGCCTGCCGGACGACCTCGGTTCAGCCGGATCGGTGAGTCACCACCGAAGCGCTCCTCTGCCGCAGCGCCGCTGCCTTTCCCGTGCCCCGACTGCGTCGTCCCCGTTGGTTTGTCGAGCTCGTACGCCGGTGCAGGCCCCGTCGTCGAGGTTGGCGGCTGCGTGTTCGGCGCGGGCGCGATGATCCTGTCACCACTGGTCTGCGGCGGCGCGTCGCGGTTCGCGCTGGTCCGGGCGTGGTCCCCCGGCTTCTCGTCGTCCTCGGACTGGGCGTGAGCGTTTGCTGCGAACGAGAGGCCGAGCACGACGGAGAGTAGACGTAGAGGCATCGCCAGCGAGGATAGAGCCAGGTCCGGACAACACCAAATTCAAGGACGCACGGCTGGATCTTGGGCGGCGATGGAGTCCACGGGCTCGCCGAGCAGGTGCGCGCGCACGGCCCCGACGAGGAATAGCGAGCCCGCGACCACACACAGCGCACCTTCGCAGCGCGCCTCCTCGACCGCCGCGTGCGGATCGGCGCAAACGATGACGTGCGGGTGCGTCAGCAGCGACGCGAGCGACGCCGCCGAGCGAGCGCGCGGGGTCGGCGCGGTCGTCACGTAGACTCGCGACGCGAGCGAGAGCAGCGGCTCGAACAGCGCCCGCGCGTCCTTGTCCTCGACGACCGCGACGATGAGATGGATTGCCCGACCACGCGCGATCTCCGGGAGCGCCACGGCGAGCGCCTGTGCGCCGTCCGGGTTGTGCGCACCGTCGACGAGCACGTCGTCGCAGACGAGCTCGAGGCGGCCGGGCCACCGCACCGTCGCAAGGCCACGCGCGACCGAGTGCGCCCCGGGCGGTGTCGCCAGGCACAGGACGGCCTCGCGCGCGACGGCCGCGTTTCGACGCTGGTGCTCGCCGAGGAGCGCGCTGTCGACCGCGTGGAAGTCGCTGCCGTACCAGCGGGCGTGGGCACCCACTTCTATAACCACTTCGGTGATCGCGGCGCGCGCCTCGTCTGGGACCGCGCCGACGATCGCGGGGACGCCGCGACGGAGGATGCCGGCCTTCTCGCGTGCGATCGCGCGGAGCGTGGTGCCAAGGATCTCGGTGTGCTCGAGCGCGATGCCGGTGACCACGGACACGAGCGTTCGCGGGAGGACGTTCGTCGCATCGAGCCGGCCGCCGAG
>JAYTLP010000618.1:0-13781 GCA_043729375.1 Myxococcales bacterium | reverse complement strand
GACCCGGTCTACGTCGGCAACCCGTCGGATCGCCCCACGAGCGGCACCGGCATCCTGGCTGATCCGCCGTTGCTCTGGCAAACGCTGCTCTTCGCGGATACGCACCTCTACACGCGCGAGGAGGCCGAGATCTGGGGCGTCGACCTCCTGTCCGGCAGCCCGGTGGAGACCAAGATCACCGGCACAACGCCTGCGGGCAGCTCGTATCCGTACAACGCGAACAACGTCCCGTGCGGCATGGCGACGTTCACGCACATTCTCGGTCTCGGCGCGCTCGGCGACGGAAGTCTGGTGTTCTCCGATTCCTACGCCGGCGCCGTCATCAAGATCGCCAACCCGAACAACGTGTCGACCTGCACGGTGAGCGTGCTCGCCGGCAACGCCACCGCATCTGCCGGGATCGATCCCAGCGTCACGAGCACGCTCCCCGCCTACGCCGTCACCGACGGCGCTGGCACGGCAGCTCGCTTCAACGCGGTCGGCGCGCTCGTCGTCGACAGCCAGGACAATGTCTACGTGGTCGACAACACGGCGACGGATGGCCAGGGCAAGGCGCTGCTCCGCAAGATCGACTCAGCCGGCAACGTGACGACCGTGCTCACCATGCCGAACAACAATCCACCGACGGGACCCGAGACCATCGAGAACCTGGTGACCGTCGGGACCACCTTGTACGCGGCGTCGCGCAACGCCATCAATCAGGGCTTCGTCATCAAGATCGATCCGGTCGCCAAGTCTTTATCCACCGTGGCAGGCGGCGGCGGCAGCACCTGGGCTCCGGTGGACAGCGCTGCAGATCCGGAGACGAGCGGCATCGCGACCGACGGTCAGGGCTTCTACGTCGCAGGCGCAGGGTACGTCTGGTACGTCACGCTGGCCGGTCAGATCACGCTGGTCGCCGGCACCGGGGTCAACATCGATAACTTCCCGAGCGGCTACGACGCGAAGGCCTCGCACCCCGCGCTCGAGCTCGCGCTGCCGACCCGCATCGGACCGGCCGACGAGTTCGGGGCGAGCGCGATCGCGCAGATCGCGTACCACGGCGGCGCCGTCTATTACCGCGGCTTTGCCGACGGCACGTCGGACTTCATCGAACGCATCACCTGCAAGTGATCGCCGCGAGGTGGCAGGGGCGTCTCTAGCTCGGGACGCAGACATTCGCGGTGCGCGCGGCGTCGCCGACGCGGTGGCGGGGAACGCAGGCCGAATCGGCGGGGCACTCGCTGGCGTTCGAGGCCGGCGTGCAGGTGCGCAGGCAGCTCTTGCCCACCGCGGCGTCGTCGGCACAGAACGTCGAAGGAGAGTTGGGCTCGTCTGCGCAGAAGCGACTGCACGATTGAGTGCAGATGCCCTTGTCGCTGCAGGTCGTTCCGTTCAGACAGTCGCTCGACGCGAGGCAACGATCCCCGACCCATCCGGGCGAGCCCGGAACGCATGCGACCAGCGCGGTGCTCTGCTTGAAGCGCGCGACCGTCTCCGGTACGAAGTGGTCGTAGTTCCGGCACTCGTGGTTCTGCTCGATGGCGCGGGGCACGCACTGGCCCAGCGACGGGTTCGCCGGGTCCGCGACGCAGAGCGTGCCCGGCTGTCCCGACCGGTCCGCACAGCCCGACGTGCAGCGCGCGCTGCAGTAGCCCCGGTTGGAGTAGGCGTTGTGCGCGCAGAAGCCGCCCGTGTAGTTGCAGTCGGCACTGGCGGAGCACTCGGCACCGATCCACTTCGCAGCGAGGTCCACGCGGCGACCGTCCGTCAGGCGCTCGGGCTCTCGCTGCACGTGCACCGGCGTCGAGGCGACGGAGCGAATGCGCGCGTAGACCTCGAGCACATCGGCCGCCTCCATGCGGAAGCATCCGTGCGATACGAACCCGCGACGAAGGTTGCCCCCGTTCGCCGCGCGGTAGTTGTCGATGGGGCCGTGCACCGCGTACGGGCCGTTCCACGACATGAACGGCAGGCCTGCGAACACCGGCATCTTCGCGCCCGAGTCGGGGTCGGTCCACCACGTCTTGCAGGGCTGGATGGACGACGGGGTGATCGCAAAGTCCTGCTTGCCGCCGAGGAGCGGCTGGTAGGATTTCGACTCACCGAAGTTCGGGCTGGTCTCGTCCTCCTCGATCTCACCGACGCCGACCGGGAAGACCTTGTCGTAACCGGTGGCGGCATCCACGAGGTGGAGCGTGAGGCCGTTGACCGAGAGCGTGATCTTCGGCTTCACCAGCGACGGGAGCGACGGCACCGGCTTGCACGTGAGCGCGCTGCCCCAGGTCCCGTCGTACGCCACCTCATCGGCGATGCTGCCGAGCGGCAGGTCGAGTCCCGCGGTGAGCGCGCCCGTCCCGATCAGGCTCGGGGACAAGGTTCGTGGCACCTCGGGGGCCGCCGCCTCGTCCGGAAGGACAGTGGGCGTCGGCTGCGTTCCACATGCGGTGGCGAACAGCAGGAGGGAGAGGATGCGTTTCATGTCTGCATGCGCACGTAGCAAGCATCGGACCTACATGTGAGGTCTCCTGTTTCCGGTCACCTGACCCCGGGTCGGACACCGGGGTGGCCGGCTACCGGCGTCCGCTGGCCGGCCGTCCCGCCAGCTCGTCGCGCGTCAGGCGCCGGAGCGGATCGCGCCCTTGCCGGAACCCGCTTCCTCGGCGACGTTGTGCGCGTGCAGCACATCATCGAGACGATCGAGCTCCGGGGTGAAGGCGGCCTCCGCCTGGTCGCAGACGTCGCCGGTCCCGCCTCGGGCCCCACCGTGCTGCTCCTGCACGGCGGCGGGCAGACGCGGCACTCGTGGCGGCGCACGCTCGGCAGCCTGGCGGACGCGGGCTGGCGAGCCTTCAGCCAGGACCTGCGAGGCCACGGAGACAGCGCGTGGTCCGAGGATGGGGCGTACGACCTTCCGTCCTTCGCGGCGGACGTGCGCGAGGTGGCCCGGCAGCTGCCGCGGCGGCCCGTCGTCGTCGGTGCCTCGCTCGGGGGGATCGCGGCCCTGCTCGCGGTGGGCGAGTCGACCGAGCCGGTGGCGCGGGCGCTCGTGCTCGTCGACGTCGCGCCGCAGATCGAAGCGGCGGGATCGCAGCGGGTCCGCGACTTCATGCTCGAGCGCGCCACGGCCGGCTTCGGCTCGCTCGACGAGGTGGCGGATGCCATCGCCGCCTACAACCCCCATCGCCCGCGCCCCACCGACCTCGCCGGGCTGCACAAGAACGTCCGCCAGCGCGCGGACGGACGCTGGATCTGGCGCTGGGATCCGCGCGTCATGCAGGTGCCGACCTCCGTGGCGACCGGGAGCGCGGCCGCGGCCGAGCCGGTCGCGCGCATGGAGGCTGCGGCGCGCATGCTCACGATCCCGACCCTGCTCGTGCGCGGTCGCGTCAGCGATCTCCTGTCCAGGGAGGGCGCGCTCGCATTCCAGCGCCTCGTGCCGCAGGCCGAGCTCGTCGACGTCGAGGGCGCGGGCCACATGATCGCAGGGGATCGCAATGATCTGTTCAACGCGGCGATCGTCGAGTTCTTGCGCACGATCGGGGCATAGCTCGTGCGAATGTGCGCGGCGTACCGAGCCGACGCAACGAGGAGGAACCGTGGATTTCCAGGCGAGCGCGAAGAGTCGTGAGGTCCTCGACCGGGTGCGTGCATTCATGAGGACGCACATCCAGCCGGTGGAGCGCGCGCACTGGGCGGGCATCGCCGCGCAGCACCATGGCGACGACTTTCAGCGCTGGAAGGTCCCGCCGCTGGTCGAGGAGCTGAAGGCCAGGGCGCGCGAGCAGGGGCTGTGGAACCTCTTTCTTCCCGACGCCGAGCTCGGCGCCGGCCTCACCACGCTCGAGTACGCGCCCATCGCGGAGGAGACCGGCCGCAGCCTGCTCGCGCCCGAGGTGTTCAACTGCAACGCACCCGACAGCGGGAACATGGAGGTGCTCTGGCGCTACGGCAACGAGGCGCAGAAGCGGCAATGGCTGCAGCCGCTCCTCGCCGGCGAGATTCGCTCCGTGTTCTCGATGACCGAGCCGGACGTCGCCAGCAGCGACGCAACGAACATGGAGGCCACCGCCACGATCGACGGCGATGAGATCGTGATCCGCGGCAAGAAGCACTGGTCGTCGGGACTCGGCGACCCGCGCGCGCGCATCTCGATCGTGATGGCGAAGACGCCCGATGCGTCGCGCGGCCGCCACGAGCAGCATTCGATGGTCCTCGTGCCGCTCGACACGAAAGGCGTGCGCATCGTGCGCATGCAGACCGTGCTCGGTGAGCTCGCGGAGCCGCACGGGCACGGTGAAGTGCACTTCGACGACGTGCGCGTGCCGGTCTCCAGCTTCATCCGCGGGCCAGGAGCGGGCTTCGAGATCGCGCAGGGGCGTCTCGGGCCCGGCCGCATCCACCACTGCATGCGCTGCATCGGTGCAGCGGAGCTGGCGCTCGACCTCATGATCGAGCGGGGCACGAGCCGCACCGCGTTCGGCCGTCCCCTCATCGAGCTCGACGGCAACCGCACGAAAGTGGCCGAGGCGCGCATCGCCATCGACCAGGCCCGGCTCCTCACGCTGCACGCGGCGTGGAAGCTCGACGAGCTCGGTGCGATGCGCGCGATGAAGGACATCTCGGCAATCAAGGTGGTGGCGCCACGCATGCTGCAGCACGTCGCAGATCAGGCGATGCAGATGCACGGCGGCATCGGGCTCTCGCACGACACCCTGCTGCCCGCGCTGTTCGCGCAGGGGCGCGTGCTCAGGATCGCCGACGGACCCGACGAGGTCCACCTGGCCATGATCGCCAAGCTCGAGCTCAAGCGCCACGCGCAGGAGCCACGATGAAGCTCGTCTCCTGGAACGTGAACGGCCTGCGTGCGGTGCTGAAGAAGAACTTCTTCGAGTTCCTCGACGCCGAGCGGCCCGACGTCGTGTGCCTGCAGGAGACGAAGTGCACCGCGGAGGACGTGGCGCATATCATGTGGCCGCACGGCTACGAGGCCCACTTCAACTCGGCCGAGAAGAAGGGCTACTCCGGGACGGCGATCCTGACGAAGCGCAAGCCGCTCGTCGTGAGGCCGCACATCGGCGTGGTCGCACACGACCTCGAGGGACGCGTCCTTTGCGCCGAGCTCGACGACTTCCACGTCGTGAACGTGTACGTGCCCAACTCGAAGCGTGACCTGTCGCGGCTCGCGTATCGCCAGGTATGGGATCGCGCGTTCCTCGCGTACCTCAAGAAGCTCGAGAAGAAGAAGCCCGTCGTGTTCTGCGGCGACCTCAACGTGGCGCACACCGAGCTCGACCTCACGCACCCGAAGGCGAACGTGAAGAACCACGGCTTCACGCCGGAGGAGCGCGCCGGGATGGACGCCTTCGTGGACAGCGGCTTCGTCGACACGTTCCGCGAGTTCGAGCAGGGCAACGGTCACTACACGTGGTGGCGTCAGTTCGGGGGCGCGAGAGAGCGCAACGTCGGCTGGCGGATCGACTACTTCCTCGTGAGTCGTGCGCTCCGACCGCGCCTCCAGCGCGCGGCGATCCTCCGCGACGTGATGGGAAGCGATCACTGCCCGGTGGTCATCGAGCTCGGCGAGCCCGGGCGACCGCGCGCACGCTGACGCGATCGACTACGGCGCTCTGCCGCCGAGCGTGTAGCGGATCCCGAACAGCTTGCAGTCACGCAGCACGTCGTCCACCCAGGCGCGCGCCACGAGGTGGCCGTCGTGGCCCACGCCATCCTCGGTCTCGGCCACCTGGGTCGCGAGGTCGAGCGAGCGCTGCGCGTGCACCACGGCGTCGCGCTCGTGCGCCGCGTCGGTCTTTTCCCACAGCACGAGGCGCTGACGGTCCTCCCAGTAGACCCAGGCATAGGGCTTCTTCACACCCTGGCCGCGACTGTAGGGCACGACGCACACGTGCTGCTCCCCGGGCGAGGTGACGACGTAGCGCGCGATGGCCTCGCGCGAGGGCAGCCCGAGCACGCGCGGAGAGCACGCGCACAGGAGGAGAGCAGTCGTCGCGAGCAGCCTCACGACGCCGAGCGTACACGCGTCACGCATGTTGCTCGTCAGAACTCGGCGAGCTCGTCGAGGAGCTCTTCCTCGTCAGGGAAGCGACTCTCGTCGTGCTTGCTGAAGCACTTCTTGCCGTCGACGACGACATCGAACACCCCGCCTGCGCCGGGGATCAGGCGCGCCGTGATACCGAACCGGTCGGCGACGAGCTTTGCCAGGCGCACGGCCCGGGGCTTGTAGCCTCATTGGTTGCAGTAGGTGATGTCGATGGCGGAGAACGACACAAGCTCAGTGTACCGGACGACGCGGGCTAGAGGGTACGGTCGAAGAACGCATCGATCTTCTCCCAGCCGGCGTCGGCGAGGGCCGCGTCGTACTTCACGCGCATGATGGGCCACGACAGCGTCGATGCGATCGGGTGGTGTCCGTTCGTGAGGAACGAGTGGCCGGCGCCCGCGATGACGTGGGTCTCGGCCTGCACCCCGACGAGGGCGAGACGCGCGCGGAGCTTGTCGTCCAGCCCGCGCGACGACAGGTCGCGCCCGCCGTAGCAGCCGATGACGGGACCGATGCCCTGCATCGCCTGCGCAGGGGGAACCTGGGCGTAGTTCGTGGAGACCGCGCCGAAGCCCGCCCCTGCGAGGAGCGCGAAGCTGCCGCCGAAGCAGAACCCGATGATGCCGACCTGCGCGTCCGTCAGCGCGGCCTGCTCGCAGAGCCATGCCCGCGCCGCCACCGCGATCTCCGTCTGCGGGATCGGCTTGCCACTCGACAGCGCGCCGAAGACCGCGCGGATGCAGGCGAGCTGACCGTGGGCGAACAGGCGCGGCGCACAGGCCGCATAGCCTCGCCCGGCGAACCGATCGACGACGGCATCGATCTCGGGTGCGTGCTCGAAGAGCTCGTGGATGACGACCATGCCGCGCCTGGCGCCGGTGGGAACCTTCGCGTACGCGGGCGTCGAGAGGCTGTCGGGGAGGAGGATCTCGGCGCCGTTCATGCGCGGTCCATAGCACGCGTGCTCGGGGCTTCACATGCAGCGCGGCCCGGGCGGAGCGCTACCCGGCAGGCTGTGGCGCGAACGTCGGCGGCTTCGTCGTCGGGTCGGTGTAGGCGTGAAAGCGCGACGAAGGGCGGCTCGAAGTGCACCTCCGAGCCGTACATGCAGATGCCCTGGGTCGCGACGTCGACGGTGGTGACGCCGAGCATCGCCGCCACGCCGGAGGGCGACTCGCGTCGCAGGCGTCCGCGACCCCGTGCATCGTCTCGCCCGGGCGCCTCGCACCTCTCCGGCCTCTTCTTCCGCACCACGCGGCTCCTGGCCGAGCACTCGCCCCGACCGCGCGGATGCGTACGACAAGGCGACGATGACCTCGCACCTGATCCGCGAGGTCATCGCGGAGGCGAAGACGCTCTTCGGCTTGCCCGGCATCCCGACGGTGTTGCGCTGGGGCATCACGCGCGAGGGGCTGGTGGATCTGGCGCTGCTCGTCGGGAAGGCCTTCGAGGACGGCGTGAAGGGCATCGGCCCCGAGCAGGCGATCGAGCTCGTGCAGCAGCATGGGACCATCGAGGCGATGCCCGCGAAGATCTGCGCTGCGATCGGCGATGTGCAGCCGCCGCGTCGCATCTACCTGTCCCCCCATGTCACGGACGCCTACACGCAGTACGCCGGAAGGGCCCGACATCGCCCAGCTGGTACGCTCTTTGTTCCACCAGCGCGCGTTCGGCTAGGCTCGCGCCATGGCAACGAGGCCGACGCTTTTGCGCTCCTCGGACGACGGCTCATGACGCCGGTCGTCCTCTCCGTCTTCGGCGTCGTGTTCCTCGCCCTCGTCCGCATCTCCGACCGCCGCATCGTGATTGCGCAGCCCGCGCTCTCCCCGGCCTCACAGCTCGTGATCCGCCATGCGATCTTCCCGGGACCCGTCCCGGAGCCGCTCGGTTCCGTGCTCGTCGACGGCTGCCTGTCGTTCACCGCCGGCAGCCGCCAGCGCAAGGAAGTGCAGGGCCGCCGCGTGGTCGAGCTCGCGCCCGCCCGGCCCTGCGCCCCGAATCTCCGCCATGTCCTCCTCGAGACCCCGTGCCTGGACGACCATCTTTCCCTCGCCGGCGGACAGGACTCCGGCAGGGGTCCGATGCCGGCGTGATCGAGTACACGCCCGCCGAGCGCCGACGTCGCATCTTCGCCATCGTCGCCGCGTCCTCGGGAAACCTCGTCGAGTGGTTCGACTTCTACGTGTACGCGTTCTCCGCGCTGTACTTCGCGCCCGCCTTTTTCCCGAAGGCGGATCCGACCGCGCAGCTCCTCGACACCGCCGGCGTCTTCGCAGCGGGCTTCCTCATGCGGCCTCTCGGCGGATGGCTCTTCGGCCGCATCGCCGACCGGCACGGGCGCAAGCTCTCGATGCTGCTCTCCGTCACGCTCATGTGCGGCGGCTCGCTCGCGATCGCGTGTCTGCCCACCTACGCCCGCATCGGTGCTGCGGCGCCGGTGCTGCTCCTCGTCGCGCGCCTCCTGCAAGGCCTCTCCGTCGGTGGCGAGTACGGCACGACGGCCACGTACATGAGCGAGGTCGCGCTGCACGGACGGCGCGGCTTCTTCTCCTCCTTCCAGTACGTGACGCTCATCGGCGGCCAGCTGCTCGCCGTGCTGCTCATCGTGCTGCTCGAGTCCACGCTCGGCGAGACGCAGCTCCGCGCGTGGGGCTGGCGCATCCCGTTCGGCGTGGGCGCGCTGACCGCGGTGGTCGCGCTGCTGCTCCGGCGCACGCTTCAAGAGACGCAGACCGAGGTGTCGCGCGCGACTGCCGTGAGCATCACGAGCCTGTTCCGCGGCCACTGGCGCGAGCTCGGCGTCGTGTTCGGGTACACCGCCGGCGGGTCGCTCTACTTCTACACGTTCACGACGTACATGCAGAAGCACCTCGTGAACACCGTGGGGTTGAGCATCAAGCACGCGAGCTGGGTGATGGGCGCGGCGCTGCTCGTGTTCATGTGTCTCCAGCCCCCGTTCGGCATGCTCTCGGATCGCATCGGTCGGCGGCGGTCCATGTTGATCTTCTCCGTGCTGGGGCTCCTCGTCGTGGTGCCCTTGTTCGCGGCGCTCGATCACACGCGGAGCGCGCTTCCCGCGCTCGCGCTCATCTTGCTCGCGCTCGCGATCCTCAGCGTCTACACGTCCATCGCCGGCATCGTGAAGGCCGAGATGTTCCCGCCGGAGGTTCGCGCGCTCGGCGTGGGCTTCGCATACGCGCTCGGTAACGCGCTGTTCGGTGGCACCGCGGAGTACGTCGCGCTCGCGCTGAAGCAGCACGGGCACGCCGCTGTGTACCCGTGGTACGTGACGGCCGTGATGGGGATCGTCCTCGTCGTGAGCTGGCGCCTGCCCCGCACGGCGAAGCACCTGCAACACGAGTAGCGCAGTCGTGTACGGTGGGGGCGTGAGGCGGACGGACGACGAGCTGACGAAGCTCTACAGCGACAGTTACCAGCGCATCGCCGCGGTCATCGCGCAGATCCCCCGCGGCAAGGTGATGACCTATGGCCAGGTCGCCGAGGACGCGGGGCTCGGGCGCGCGGCCCGGCTCGTCGGGTATGCGCTGCACGCGATCGGCAAGAGCCTGCCCTGGCAACGCGTGGTCGGCATGCGCGGCAAGGGCATCGCAAAGGTGGCGATCAAGGACCCGGTGCACGGAACGGAGCAGCGCCTGCGCCTCGAGAATGAGGGTGTGCGCTTCACCGGCTCGAGCGGCATCGAGCTCGCGGTGTACGGCTTCCGCGTGAAGCCCGCGCCGGGCAAGAAAAAGGCCTAGCCGTGTGGTTCCCCCTCGCGACGCTCGCCGCTTACCTCGTCACCGTCGCGTTCGCGCTCCTGCGCCGCGGCCGGCAGTTCGCGATGTTCGCAGGCGTCCTTGTGGGTGTGTACTCGCTCCTCGCATGGGCCATGGCGCCCGGAACCGGGCCGCTGCTCCGGGTGTTCACGGCCTTCCACGCGATCGCGTACCTCAACTTCGTGCTGCTCTCGCGGCCCCGCATGCGGAGCCTGCCGTTCCGGATGCTGGTCAGCTGGCCGGCCTCGCTGATGGTTGCGGGCACGCTGCTGTCACTGCCGTGGGCGATCCTGGTCGCGCTTCGCTTCCATCCGTGGGCACCCTGGCTGCCGTATGCGCTCGCCGTCGTCGGGATGGTGCAGTCGCTGTCGACGCGCGTGAAGGACGTGGACCTCGTGCTCGACGGTGCTGCGACGGCGCTCGTGCTTCCGCAACCGCACGGTACGTTCCGGCAAGCCCGACCGCTACGCATCGTCCAGATCACCGATCCGCACCTCGGGCCTTTCATGAGCGTGGAGCGGCTCGCGGCGATCTGCGCACGCGCCGTCGAGGCGAAGCCAGACCTCGTGTTCCTCACCGGTGACTTTCTCACCATGGAGTCGCAGCGGGACCCGCGGCTCCTGCTCGACGCGCTCGCGCCGCTGAGGCCCTACGCGGGCAAGACGTTCGCCTGCTTCGGCAACCACGACCACGAGTCGCCGGAGGTCGTGCGGGCCGCGCTCCGGGACAATGGTGTCGAGCTGCTGGTCGACGCTGCAGCGGAGGTGCAGACCGACGCGGGGCTGGTGCAGATCGTCGGCATGGACTTCACGTGGCGGCAGCGCGCGGAGCACCTGGCGGGCGTGACGGCCGCGTTCCCGCGCACTGCCGACGCGCTGCGCATCGTGCTACTCCACGACCCGGGCGCGTTCCGGCACCTCCCCGAGGGGGCGGCAGATCTGGTGCTGTCGGGGCACACCCACGGCGGGCAGGTCGGGCTCGTCAGCCTCGGCGTGTCGTGGACGATGCTGCGGCTGTTCGGGCTCCGCATCCCCGACCATGGCTACTGGGCGCGCGGGACCGATCGCATGTACGTGCATCGCGGCACCGGGCACTACGGGTTCCCGCTCCGCCTCGGCGTGCCGGCGGAGGAAGGGGTGCTGCGCATCCACCGCACGGGTCAGCCGCCACCGTAGTGTGCTCGGAGATCACTGTCGTTTACTCGGTGGAGAGGCCCGTGAAGCGGGGTGGTCGTGTGGCTGAAAGTCTCAGCGTGGCCGTCTGACAGGACGGGTTGGCACCAAGTATCTGGTTCTCTTCGAACCGAGGAGCATTGTCGCGGTGGTGTGGTCGATGCATGATCAGCAGGCCGAGATGAGCACCGTACACGCCTCAGTGACGATTCCACCCTACCAGCCGGTCGACGGCGCGGAGGCCGAGGCCTTCGTGGCGGCCACTGTGGGCGCGGACGCGCGCCAGATCCTCAACGTCACGACGTCGGCCGTGGTGCGCCTGCTCGGGGATCGCGGCTCGTGCATTCTCTTCGACGGCGTTCCGCGCGTGGCCGTTTCCACCTACGGGCCGACCTACTGCGGCGGCGTCGTCGATGTCTCGAAGTATCCCGAGATCATGACCGCGGTTCGCGCGCGCTCCGTCATCGCCATCGAGGACGCGCACGCTGATCCCCGGCTCGTCTCCGTGCACGCCTCTCTACCGCTGGACGTGCGCTCGATCGCAGTCGTGCCGCTCGTCATCCGGGACGAGTGCGTGGGCGTCGTCGTGGCGCAGTCGAGCCATGTCCGCGACATGAACCTCGAGGCCATCTCCACGGCGTCGCTCCTCGGCCGGCTCGCAGCCCGGCTCCTGCCGGTCAGCGCTGCCGTCCGTGAGCGCGAGGTGTTCTCGAGGCCGTCTGCGCCGACGAGCGACCCGTCTGCGATGCGCCGGTCGGTCCTCGTCATCGACGACGACGACGACAATGCAGGACTCGTCGGCGAGATTCTCACCCGGGCCGGCTACGATACGATTCGCGCCGAGGACGGCGAGGAGGGCGTGCGCATCGCGTGCGAGCTCCAGCCCGACCTCGTCCTGCTCGACGTCGACATGCCGAAGCTCGACGGCTTCGGCGCCGCAGAGCTGCTCGGTGACGACCTCCTCACCCGACACATTCCCATCCTGTTTCTCTCGGGCTCGCCGGACCTCATGCCCCGGATACGCACCTTGAAACACGACGGCGTGGACTTCCTCGCCAAGCCCTTCAAGAAGCAAGAGCTCCTGACGCGAATCGACCTGTCTTTCACCCAGGCAGACGAGCGCCGGAAGATCCGCACCGAGGCGAACCTCGACGAGCTGACCGGTCTCGGAAATCTGCGGCTGCTCCGCGAGCGGCTCGCGATCGAGCAAGCGCGGTGGCAGCGCCACGAGACGCCGATCTCCCTCGTGACCGTCGACGTCGACAAGCTCAAGCGCATCAACGACACGCTCGGCCACGCAGCCGGCAGCGTCGCGCTCTCGGCGATAGGTAACGTGCTCCGCGAGTCGATCCGCGAGACGGACCTCGCCGTTCGGTACGGCGGTGACGAGTTCGTGCTCGTGCTCCCGCATACCGACCTCGAGGAGGCCCACCTCTTCGGCGAGCGTGTCCTCGAACGGATCCGCGCGCTGCGCTGCAACGGCACCGGCGTCAGCGTGAGCATCGGCGTGGCGGCGCTCGACCAGTCCGGGACGACGAAGATCGAGCGAGCGCTCGAAGAGTCCGACGCAGCCGCATACCGGGCCAAGCGCGGTGGTGGCAACCGCTGCTGCGCGTACAGCTCGGAGCTCGACGGGGCCAGCGTCTCGAGCCGCGCGCACTGATGTCCAGATCGCGGTCGACCACGCGGCTCGATAAGCTACGCTCGCTCCGGGAGGGCCGATGGCCAAGTTCGAGTTGCGAGAGATCCGGGAAGCCAGCGATGGCGCGAAGGTGAAGCTGTTCCAGGACGCGCACGACACCTCCTGGTTCGTCGGCAAGGCCGGCGACAGCAAGCTGGAGCCGATTCCGTTGGGCTCCTTCTGCTCCGCGGAGGCTGCCCGGCGCTGGGCAGACCAGACGTTCCCGGGGGGCACCTGGGTGGCCGTCACGACACCGGAGACCGTCAGCACCCGCTGAGCACATTGCGGTAGCCAGCGAAGTTGCGCCGCGTATATAAGATTTCCGCAATGACCCACACGGACTGGGAAGATCGCGCCCACGCACGGATCTCGATGCAGCTCGACACGCCGGTGCTGGACATCCGCACGGGCAGGTTCCTCAGCGGGCGCTCGCGCGATGTCTCGCTGAACGGTGTCTTCATCGAGACCCACGACCACCCCCCGGTGGGCTCGCTCGTCGACGTCTTCCTCGGCGGCGTCGGCACCGGTGCTCAGGTCGTCGGTCGCGTCGTCCGGACCATGCCGGGCGACGGCTTCGGCGTTGCGTTCACCGGGGACGCATCCAGCGTGAGGGCAATGCTCTCCTAGCTCGAGGCTTGGAGGAGCGGTGCGCGCCGCGTACCATCGAGCCGTGCCGACGAAAAATCCAGCGCGCGTCTTCGGCGCCACGGTCGACGACAGCGCGCGACGCAGCATCCGACTTCCCACCCCGGTGAGCGTGCGCCTCGGCATTCGCAAGGGCGGGTTCGTGTGTCAGCTCGACGACCTCGGTCGGCCCCGTCGGGGAGCCCGGGGCAGCGAAGCCCGTGCGGATGCGTACGGAGGTCGTGCGCATCGACCCGGCACCAGCGCCGCCCGTCGCTGGCCTGCAGCTGATGCGCGACAACGACGCCGCGGCGCAGGGCCGCCACTCGTAGCGCCGCCTCGCGGGCTCTCCGTGGGGTAGGCTTCGGACCGAGCCATGTTCATGTCTTCACCCACGGTCGCGCACCCGCTCGCCGAGCCCTCCTTCGATGCCGCGTCGGTCGCCACGCTCGTGGAGCGCGTGCGCGATCCGTTGCACCTCTTCG
>JAYTLP010000617.1:0-3308 GCA_043729375.1 Myxococcales bacterium | reverse complement strand
GTCAACAGCGCCCGCGACGCGCCGGCAAAGATCGCGGCCATCCCGACAAGAGCGGCGATGCGCAGATCGATGCCGGCGCCGGGGAATAGTTTCTTCGCGCCGGCGCCCAGTAGTGCGCCGATCGCGCCGCCGATGGTGAACAGCGGCGCGAGCGTGCCGCCGCTCGTACCGCTGCCCAGGTACACCGCCCAGGCGATCAGCTTGAGGACGACGAGCACCACGAGCGCACGACCGACGATCGTGCCGGCGAGGATGCCCTCGATGTTGCTGTAGCCCACCCCGAGCACGCGCGGCTCGAGGTAGCCGCAGATGCCGACGGCCACTGCGCCGATGGCCGGCCACCACATCCAGTGCACGGGCAGCCGCTCGAAGGCGTCCTCGATCACGTACGTGAAGCGGCTCACCCCCACCGCGAATGCACCGATCAGCGCGCCGAGCACGGCGTAGAGCGCGAGCGCCTCGCCGCCCGGCTGGGCGAACGGTGGCACGGCGAACACCGGCGCCGTTCCCTCGAAGGCAACTCGCACCGCCGCAGCCACCGCAGCGGCGAGCGCCACGGGGATGAGCGACCGTGGACGGTATTCGAACAGCAGCAGCTCGACCGCGAGCAGCACCGCGCTCACCGGACTCCCGAACGTGGCCGCCATTCCGGCCGCGGCGCCTGCAGCGAGCAGCGTCTTGCGCTCATCGGCGCTGACGTGGACGTACTGCCCCATGATCGAACCGAGCGCGCCGCCGGTCGCGATGATCGGCCCCTCGGCGCCGAACGGGCCGCCAGTGCCGATCGCGAGCGCGGCCGAGAGCGGCTTCAGGAACATCACGCGTATGGGAATGCGGCTCTCCCCGTAGAGCACCTTCTCCATCACTTCGGGAATCCCGTGCCCCCGGATGGCGCTCGAGCCATAGCGCGCCATGAGTCCCACACCGAGCGCGCCGATGACCGGGATCACGAGCACCCAGAGACCGACGTGGCTCTCGGCAGGCGACGACGCGGCGACGCTCGCTCGCTGAAAGAAGGCGAGGTTCGTGATCAGCGCGATGAGCATCACGAGCAGTCGAGCGACAAAGCCGGCAGCGGCGGCGATCACCACCGCCATGCCGCAGACGATCACGGTGCGACGGTCCACGGGCTGGTAGTCGTCCGGGACGCGGTGCTCGGCCGTGGCGAAGGCCGCGCGCTCGAGCTCCAGCCCTGGCGAGACGGGCAGTGCGTCGTCGGCGCGCGGCCCGCTCGCATTCGTCAGGTCGGGCATCGATCCGTCGGTGCGGTCATGCATCGTGTTCGAAGAAGAGGGGGGCCGGCTCGCCGCCGAGTCCGGACGCCTCGAGCCACTCCTCGAGCGTGTCGGCGAGGACGGCGCGACGCGCAGGGGCGAGGCGGGCCAACCCGCTCACCAGCTGCGTCTGCACCGTTGGCGGTGCATCCGCGAGCAGCGAGCGTCCTCGCGGCGTGAGAGCCACGGCGACCCGGCGTGCATCGTCGGCCGCGGGAGTGCGGGTGACGAGGCGCCGCTCCACGAGCCGGGTCACGACACCGGAGACGGTGCTCTGGTGCGTGAGCGTCAGCTCGGCAAGCTCGCCAACGCTCAACGGTCCGTCCGCGCTGGCGAGCTGACGGAGGATGAAGAGCTGCGCCCCGCTGATGCCGCTGCGGCTCTCGACGGCGCGCGCCGAGCCGGCGAGCGCGCGCACGAGGTGTCGCGCGGCGTCCATCACGCGGGCGGCGGTTTTTATATTGGTACCCATGCAATCACTGTAGGGCGGCGCTTCCGGTGGGACAAGTGCCCTGTTCGTGCCGCGGCCCCGCCCTTGCGTCTCGGGCGAGCCGGATCGTCCTCGCTCGACTCGAGCCGCCGGCGCGCCTGCAGGCGCGCCGGCGAGGATGATCAGTGCAAGACTCGGAGAGTTCGCCCGTGGATGACCAAGGCTCGTTCGACGTCGCCGAACACGTCGTTCAATCGACGGTCGGCTGGCTCCGCCTCATCATCGAGAGCACGGGCGCGCTGATCATCGGGATCGGTCTCGTCATCGCGTTCTACGCCTTCGTGCTCGCGTTCCGGCGGCGTCACGACCCGGACAACACCACGGACGGGTACAATGGCGTGCGGCTCACGCTCGCGCGCTACCTGGCGCTCGCGCTCGAGTTCCAGCTCGGCGCCGACATCCTGTCCACGGCAGTGGCGCCCACGTGGACGGCCATCGGCAAGCTCGGGGCGATCGCCGTCATCCGCACGGCGCTCAACTTCTTCCTGGGCCGAGAGATGCGCGAGGAGACCGGCCGCGCGGAGAGTCAGGTGCGGCGCTGACGCCTGGCGCGTGGAGCAACACCGTTCGCGGCGTCGTACCTCAGGCGTCGTACCTCAGGCGTCGCGCGTCAGGCGGCGCGGATCGCGAAGGCGCAGCGCGGTTCCCCGCTCCGGTCGCAATGCTCGCGCACGCTCGTTCCGGACACCTGGGCGAGCAGCGCCTCGAGCGCGCCGCAGGTGCCAGGACAGGCGATGACCGCGTGAGCGAGCGGACAGCCGTGGCTCCTGATGTCGAAGCCGCCTTCGACCGTGACCAGCTCCGCGTCGGCGCCGAGGTCGGCGAGGAGTGCAGCGGCTGAGGCGACGCGCTGCTCGAACGGCGCGTCGGCCTGCGCGGGCGCGAGTCGCCGCCCGGCACCGCGGAGCAGCGCCTCGACGTCAGATGCAGGAAGTCGCTCGCCGAGCTCCGTGAGCAGGGCGGCGAGCACGGGCGCGTACGCGCTGGAGAAGATGTCACCTGCTCCCACTGAAATGGCGTACAGCATCGCCGGCTTGCCAACCATGCCCTCGCGACGGGCGCCGACCGCCGAGACGACGCCGTCGCGCTCGAGCGATGCGAGCTGCGCACGCACGGCATTGTCGGTCAGCCCGAGCTGGTCGGCGATCTCGTCCACGCTGTGCTGTCCACGCCGCAGCAGGGCGACGACGCGGCCGCGCGTGCTGGTGCCGAAGTGCCGATCCCACCACCGCATGGCTCCTCCCTGAAGTCGTCCAACGTCGCCGAGCACTCTCCCACGACAGTAAGGATAGGGGCGACAAGCAATAAGTCAAAGTTTGTCTTGACTTATTCTGGACGCTAGGTGATACTGCGCCTCAAGAAGAATGCGCCGCTCGGCGCAGCCAGCGTCGCCATCACTCGTCCGGAGCCATTCATGTCCAGCACCACTGTCCGTGTCGCTCGCACGCTCGTGCTCGCCGCACTCGTCTCTGCTCCCCTGGTGCTTCCCAGCGCCGTCTTCGCACAGGCATCGACCGCGCCCGCACCCGCCGCGCTCAACGATC
>JAYTLP010000616.1:0-1981 GCA_043729375.1 Myxococcales bacterium | reverse complement strand
CAGCCGATCTTGTTCGTCACCGCTGGCATACTCTTTGAGTAATTCCTTGGCACGCGGATCGGCCAACTTGTCGAGGACGGCGACCATCCGCCGCTGTTGCAATTGCATTGGCGTCTGACCCTGCCGGAGTTGTTCGACGATTTTTTCCATGCTCCCACGGGCTTCAACGGACAACGTTCCTGCCAGCGCGGCGTCCAAGGCCGGCAACGCGGCATCACCATGAGCGAGGAGTTTGCGTTGGGCATCTTCGCGTTCGCGGAACGCCTTGGAATCGAGTTCGGCGATGCACTTGGCCAACTCGTCCGCTTTCGGCTTCGGAGCGGGCTTGAGCGATCCCCGGAACAACGCGATGGCCTGTTCGGGATGATCCATCAAGTCCCAAACGGCGGAATAGCCATCTGCCGCGGCGAGTTTCGCCCCTGCCGCCGTGAGCTGGCTCGGGGTGAGCGTTTCGGCGTTCGTTTGGCCGAATCGCCCGGTGAGATCCCACTGTAAGATCGTCGTGTCCGGATTGGCGACGAACAACGATCGACCGTCTGCGGAAAACAGCATGGAAGCATAACCCGCGCGGGGGTGAAACGCGGCGAACGACTTGACCAGTTTCCAGGTGCCGACTTCCCAAACCGCGATACTCGATTGATCGTCGATTCCGGACATGATCGCGAGCAAGCGTTCATCGGGTGAAAACTGAATACCTTCGATTTTGGCCAATGCTTTGGGGGTCTCCGATTCGGTCGTCAGCCGCAATGTGGGGTCGGTCAGGAGTGCGGTTTGATCGCCGGTGGCCGTGTTCCACACCCGGCAGGTCGCGTCGTTCCACAGGCCACCCGTGACCAAGATGCGGTCGTCGGCGGTGAACACGGCATGGCCCGGCGAACTCTTGCAATTCAAAGTGTGGCTCAATTTGCCCGTTGCAACATCGTACAAATGCAGCACGTTGACGTTGTAATTATTGTGCGTCCCGGCGCCGGCCAAGAGCATCTTGCCGTCGTGAGAGAACTTGAGGCGTTGGCAAGCGTCGCGGTGTCCGGTGATCACAAACGGTTCTTGGCGTTCCCCGGGTGTCCAGATCAGCACCGTGTATTTGCGGTCTTGAAAACTGGCCGCGAGATGTTTGCCGTCGTCGGAGATCACCATTCCCCGACTGTTTTGATCCGGAACTTGGCACCTTGCGATTTCCTTGCCGATTTTGTCCGCGACGATCAAGCGTTGCGTTTTATCGTCGATGGTGAAGTTCCAGAGCTTGCCTTCTGCGGTGTACGAAAAGGGTGAAGCGCTCGTGGTGACTTTCGGTTCGGGTTTGCGGACGCCTTTGCCGGTTTTCAGATCCCAATCGTAGGCTTCCACCCCCACGACTTTGCTGGACAGCGTGCCCCCATCCGGCGCGAGTTCGATGGCCGGTTTGCTGGTGTGGCCCGAATCGGCGAGGAGTTCCTTGCCCGTATCGATGTTCCAAACGCGGACGGTCGATTCCAGTCGGTTGGCGAAGGCAAGTTGCTTCCCGTCGGCGCTCAGATTCACGACCATGTACACTGCCCGGTTCGGATCGATGTCGAGTTTGAACAGCGATTTGCCGGAAGCGATCTCGAACAGTTCGAACAGAGTCTTCGTCCGGGCCACGATTCGCTTGCCGTCTTTCGAGACGATAAGCTTCGTTATGACTGCGCCATTTTCAGTCGGGGCGATGGTGCGGATTTCTTGTTCCTTCTCGGTATCCCAAATCACGATAGGCCCTTTTTTCACGCTGTATGCCAGCGACTTGGTGCCTGGGATCAGGGCGAAATCATAGGGAGTCTCGCCGTTGGGGATCGGTCCATTCGAGATCGTATCGTCCACCGTGTTCCAGAGTTGAATCGGCTGGTGTTCGATCTGGTATTGCCCGTCCTTGATCTTTTTGGTCGCCTGAATCTGCATGGCGAGCACCGTACCGGAATCATCGAATTCCAACCGAGATTCGTGCGTTCTGTCCACCGCGAGTTTC
>JAYTLP010000615.1:0-6521 GCA_043729375.1 Myxococcales bacterium | reverse complement strand
CGAGCCGCCGCCGAGCGACCCGGAGAAGGCCGTGATCGAGGAGCAGCGCGACGTGGTGATGAAGATCTCCCCTGGCTACGCGGCTGCGTGGGACAAGGGCGACTCCGCTTCGGTAGAGCTCATCTTCGACGGGTCACGCCACGAGGGCGGCACGTCTGCGGCTCGTCTGCGCAAGCTCTTGCTCGCTGCCGGGGCGCAAACGGCGGCGCTGCGGCTCGTGGCGCGTGGACTGCACCCCGACCTGGTCCACCCGATCGTCGTCGTCGATCACGACACGTCGACCGCGCTGAGCCGCGGAGCACGCGTGTTCAGCATGCTGCCCTACCTGCTCGTCATGACGATCTTCGTCGGCGGGATGTACCTCGCCATCGACACCACGGCCGGGGAGCGTGAGCGGCAATCGCTCGAGCCGCTGTTCGTGAACCCGGTGCCGCGCGCGCAAATACTGCTCGGCAAGCTCGGCGCGACGTGGACGTTCGCGACGCTGTCGCTGTGTCTGAGCCTCCTCGCGTTCGCGTGCATCGGGCCTTTCCTGCCCATCGAGCGACTCGGCATGGCCATCGACGTGGGCCCGCGCTTCGCGCTGCGTGTGCTCGCGGTGATGATGCCGAGCATCCTCATGTTCGGCATCGTGCAAACGCTGGTGTCGGCCTTCGCGAAGAGCTTCCGCGAGGCGCAGACGTACCTCTCGCTGCTGCTGCTGGTGCCGTCGATTCCATCCGTGTTGCTTTCCCTTGCTCCCATGAAGCCGAAGCTGTGGATGTTCGCGGTCCCGCTCGTGGGGCAGCAGTTCTCGATCATGCGGTTCGTGCGCGGCCAGGACGTGAGCGCACTGCAGCTAGGCCTCTGCTGTGGGGGGACGTTGCTGTTCGCCTTGCTGCTCGGCCTGGTGACCGTGCGCGTCTACGGCTCGGAGCGCCTGGCCATCTCGGCCTGAACCGAGCGAACGGTCAGCGCGCAGCGAGGAGGCGCTCGATGTTGTGCACGAGCACCTCCCGAAGAAAGGGCTTCTGGATGTAGTCGTCGGCGCCGAGACCGAGGCCCTTTTCGGCCTCGGCGGTGGTGACGTGTGCGGCGGTCATCATCACGATGGGTATGCGACGTGTCAGCTCGTTCGACTTGAGCTGCTTGCAGACCTCCCACCCGTCGACCTTGGGGAGGTCGATGTCGAGGAGGACGATGTCGGGCATCGCGGCCGGCACCTTGTCGAGTGCCTGCTGGCCGTCGCTGCAGGACAGCACTGTTGCGCCGCGAGCCTCGAAGATCTTCGTGACGAGCTTGACGATCTCGGGCTCGTCATCGACGACAAGGAGAGTGAAGGACATGAACCCGATGATACCTCAGTCCAGCAGCGACTCGATGCAGGCCTGCGTGTCGCCGGTGTCCCAGTCGCGATTCGAGACGACGAATTGCCGGATCTGCCCGTCCTTGTCGACGAGGAACGACTCCGGAAACTTGTCGGTGCCGTAGCGCTTCGGCGTGTCGCGCGGAGTATCGAGGAGCACCTCGAGTGCCGTGCCTTTCGGAAAGAACTTCCGGACGGCGGCCCAATCGTCGTCGACGCTCACCGCGAGGAGGCGGAACGGCTTGCCGTGCAGGCGCTGGACGAGGCGCTCCATGGAAGGCATCTCCACGACGCATGTGCTGCACCACGTGGCCCAGAAGTTCACGAGCACCACGGTGCCACGCAGCGACGAGAGCTGGACGTCTCGACCCTGGTAGTCCTTCAGCTTGAAGTCTGGCGCGAGCACCGGAAGCTCGCCGAGCACGGCGTTGCTGGGCTCGGAGCGCAGGCCCTCGCATGCGCCTTCGGCGACCCGCTGCAGCCCGATGCGCGCGCGCTCACCGGCGCCAGGTAGCGCGAGCGCGAACAGGACGACCACGAGGAGCGCCACTGCAGCGCACAGCGTGGCCGACAGGACCGCGAGCGGCCGCGGTAGCACGCTCGCAGCGACGAGCGGCACCTGTTCGATGGGGGGCTGCTTGCTCATGGTGCGTCGAGCGTACGCTCGAACGCGGCCGCGTCGACCCGATATTTCGCGTGCAGCCGGCCGTCGATCTCGACCACGGGGATCTTGTCCCAGTACCTCGCGCGCGCATCCGCATCGAGGTCGAGGTCCACGAAGGTGAGCGCGAAGGGGCGGCGCGCGCGCACGGCCGAGACGACCGCGAGCGCGTCGTCGCAGAGATGGCACCCGGCGCGCGTGTAGAAGACGACCGACTTCACGCTGTAACTCTAGTGTCGCGGACGAAAAAAGGGCCCCCCTTGCGGGAGGCCCTTTCGGAAAAACCGTGATGCGGAAGCTGCTAGTGAGCCTTCTTCTTCAGCTCCTCGTCGATGATCTTGGCGAAGGCGTCGAACGGCATGGCGCCGGCGATCTGGCGGCCATTGATGAAGAAGGTCGGCGTGCCCATGCCGCCCGTGCCGAGGCCGTTGGCGTACGTCACGTCGGCCGCGACGACCGTCTTGAACTTACCGGAGTCGAGCGCGCTCTTGAACTTGCCGACATCGAGGCCGATCTCGCTCGCGTACTTCTCGAGCGAGGGACGATCGAGGCCCTGCTGGTTCGTGAACATCTTGTCGTGCATCTCCCAGAACTTGCCCTGCTCGTTGGCCGCCATACCGGCCTCTGCGGCGAGCTCGGCGTTGTTGTGGAAGGGGAGCGGGTAGTTGCGGAACGTGAGCTTGATCTTGCCCTTGTACTTCTCCTCGATCTCCTTGACCGTCGGGATGACGCGGCCACAGAACGGGCACTGGAAGTCGGAGAACTCGACGATGGTGACCGGCGCGTTCTTGCTGCCGATCGTCGGACCGTTACCGGCCTCGACCTTGTAGACCTTGCTGTCGTCGGGCGCACCGCCGGCGGGCGCCGCCGGGGCCGCGGCGACCTCGGCCTTCGCATCCTTCATGAGCGTGTCGTACAGCTTCGCGGCCGACGTGCCCTTGTGGAGCATCGCGTCGGCGTTCTTGATCTCCTCGTCGATCTTGGCCTTGAAGGCCTCGAACGGCTGAGCACCGACGAGCGACTTGCCGTTGATGAAGAACGTGGGCGTGCCGCGGGCACCGATCTTGTTGCCCTCGGCGAGCTCGTCGTCGACCTTCTTCTTCCACTTGCCGGAGTCGAGGTCGGCCTTGAACTTGCCGACGTCGAGGCCGATCTCGGCGGCGTACTTCTCGAGCGACGGCCGATCGAGCGCGGTCTGGTTGGCGAACATCTTGGCGTGCATCTCCCAGAACTTGCCCTGGGCCTTGGCGGCGAGCGCAGCCTCGGAGGCGGCGTGCGCGTTGTTGTGAAACGGGAGCGGGAGCTGCTTGAACGCGACGCGCACGTCGTTCGGGTACGCCTCGAGCACCTTCGCGACCGTGGGCTCCGCGCGACCGCAGAACGGGCACTGGAAATCCGACCACTCGACGATCGTGACCTTCGCGTTCTTTGCGCCGTGCACGGGCGCGTCCTCGACGAGCGCCTTGTAGACGACGTTCGCGTCGGGTGCGGCGGCAGGGGCAGCGGGAGCCGGACCCGCCTCGATCTTGTCCTTGCCGTTCTTCGTGAGCTCGGCGTAGAGGTCGCCCGGCTTCGTGCCGCTCTTCAAGAGCGCGTTGGCGGCGAGGATCTCCTTGTCGATGACGGTCTTGAAGGCTTCCTTCGGCTGCGCGCCGCGGAGCGGGCGGCCGTTGATGAAGAACGACGGCGTGCCACGCGCACCGAACTTCTCGGCGACTGCCATGTCGTCCTTGATGTCGCCCTCGTGCTTCTTCGCATCGATGGCCGCCTTGAACTTGGCGACGTTGATGCCCGTCTCCGACGCGTACTTCTCGTACGTCGCCGGGTCGAGGTGCGCCTGGTCGGCGAAGAGCTTGTCGTGGAACTCCCAGAACTTGCCCTGATCGTGCGCTGCCATCGTCGCGAGCGCGGCTGGCATCGCGTTCGGGTGGAAGGGCAGCGGGTTGTTCTTCCAAACGACGCGAACGTCGTTGCCGTACTCCTTCTCGATCTCGGTGACCGTCGGCTCCACCTTCGAGCAGAACGGGCACTGAAAGTCCGAGAACTGGATGATGGTGACCTTCGCGCTGGACGGGCCGCGCTGCGGCGACGAGCCGACCGGCACCTTGTAGACCGCGTTCGGATCCTGCTGCGCCTGCGCCGGAGCGGCCGGCTTCTGCGCGCCCGGCGCGGTGGCACTCGCCTTCGCGCCACGCGTCAGCGCGTCGTAGACCTGCGCGACGGGGACGCCCGCCTTGATCGCCTTGTCGGCGTTGGCGAGCTCCTCGTCGATGATCTTCTTGAATGCCTCGAACGGCTGCGCGCCCGAGAGCGGACGACCGTTGATGAAGAACGCGGGCGTGCCACGAGCGCCGACCTTCTCGGCGTCGGCCTGGTCGGCCTTGATCGAAGCAGCGTAGCGGTTGGTGTCGATCGCGCTCTTGACCTTCTCGACGTCGAGCCCGACGTCAGCCGCGTACTTCTCGAGCGCGGGGCGATCGAGCGCCTGCTGGTTCTTGAAGAGGATTGCGTGCATCTGCCAGAACTTGCCGGCAGCGTGCGCCTCCATCGCAGCTTCTGCGGCGGGCGTCGCGTTCTGGTGGAACGGCAGCGGGTTGTTGCGCCACACGACGCGCACGTCCTTGCCGTAGGTCTTGATGATCTGGTCGACCGTCGGCTCGACGCGCGAGCAGAACGGGCACTGGAAGTCCGACCACTGCACGATCGTGACCTTCGCGTTCGCGGAGCCCTTGATGGGCTCCTTACCGGAGACGGGGACCTTGTAGCGGTCGACGTTGGCGTCGGGGATCGCGGCGGCCGGTATGACGGCCATGGGGCCCGACGAGCCGCCCTTGAGCTGTCCGCCGAGGAAGATGCCGAATGCCATCGAGATGAGCATCCCGATGATTGCTGAGCCTTTGCTCATGGAAATCCTTTCGCGGGCAACAGAATGCGCCCGCACGGTGCTTCGAAGAAAAATGGTGGAGGTGGGGTGGTTCGTCAGGCTCGCGGCGGGCGCAGGAGCGTGTCGCCGTGGATGGACCTCAGCGCCGCGGCATGAAGAGTGAAGGAGTACGGACGCGATGCAGGCGCAGCGAAGAACGACGCGGCGTGCACGTCGAGCGGTGTGGAGTCGTGCTCGGGAGGCGCGGAGAACGGCATGTGCGCCTCGTCCCCGAGAGCGAGCCGGAGCGTGTGCTTCGCGTGGTCGCGCGCTGCCAGCATCGCTGCCTGCGGCGCACCGGACGACTTGGGCATGACGCACGTGCCGATGAGGTTGTCGGCGAACGCAGAGGGGATCGCGTCGTTGCAGAAGAGCGACGCGAGGGGCGCGCGGGGCACGACGACCGACTGCGGGCAATCTGCGGCGTCGCCCGGCGCGTCCTCGCCGATGGCGGCCGTGGTCCAGTCGTCGGCATCGCCGTTGCGCACCGTCGCGCACGTGGCCTCGTCGTACGTGGACGCGAGCTCGCTCCGGGCCGGCAGCGACGTGGCTGCCGGCTGCGGTGTCACGACCCCCCACAGCGTGGCGGCCAGCGTGAGCGCGGCAAAGGACATAAACGCGTGGAGAATAACCGCTTGGGGGCTTCTAGCAAGCCCCTTCGACGGTCACTTGGACGTGACGGTGAGCTGCCCCGCAGCGACGAAGGCGTCCGCGCCGTACGGAGACGAGATGGGCGCGCCCGCGAGCTGATGGTCGAAGTAGCCCGTGGAGATGGCGACGGCCATCGCGAGGACGGCGGCGGGATCTGCAGTGCCCGTCTTGCAGAGCTTGGCGCCAAAGGCCTTCGCGTGGTCCTCGAAGTCGAAGTGAACCGCGCCGACCGCCGTGAGCTCGAGCGACGGCGACGGCGCGACGGCATACTGCGCCTGGTAGCTGTCCGCGGTGGGCGCGCACGCCATCCCGAAGCTGCTCGTCCCATCGAGCGTCTCGCCGAGGAAGACCGTGGGGATGCCGATCGTCGGCAGGCCGGTGCGGGCCTCGACGCCGTTGTCCGTGTCGATGGGGTCGAGCCCGAAGAACCCGAGCACCTTGCCGGCGAGGCCGCCCTCCGCGGCGAGGAGCGCGACCTGGCCGCCGCGGCTGTGGCCCATGAGCCCGACGTGATCGAGCTGCACCTTCGCCGCGAGCGGCTGCGCTGGAAGCCACGTGGTCACGAGCTCGGCCAGCTTCTTGGCCTCCGTCGCGGACGTCGTGTTGAAGTCAGGATCGTCGAACACCAGGGCCACGATGCCGTGGCTCGCGAGGCGCTGGCCGTACGCCGCATAGCCCGCGCGCGTCTGCAGGAAGCCGGAAGCGACCACGACGAGCGGTCGCTTGTCCGTCGTGGTGGGCAGGTAGGCCGTGAGCGTGAGCATCCCGTCGGTCAGCGTCGCGGTGAGCTCCTGCGTCGTCACCGCGTAGGCACCCGGCACGACGTACTTCGAGGACGAGCCCTGGTCGGTGGCCTCGCCTGCGCTGTCACCCTGCGCGAGATCCGTGTGACCGCCGTCCACGGTGGTCGCAGCGTCTGCCCCGAAGCTGGCGTCGAGGAC
>JAYTLP010000614.1:0-3546 GCA_043729375.1 Myxococcales bacterium | reverse complement strand
CGGGGCGCTCGTCGTCGCTGCTGCGTACGTGGGCCGCAAGCTAGGGGAGGCCCACCGCGTCCCCACCTCGGCACCCTGGTAGCAGCTTCGCCAGGACTTCGAAAAGCTGTATTCGACAGCCGTACGGGCCACGCGGTCGTGTCGACGGGGCGTCCGAGCGTGCAGCGGCAGCAGCTACTTCGGTCGCGGTGTGCCTCCGCCCGCGCCGGTGCCGCCCGGCGTCGAGGGACCGTTCAGGCCTGGAGACTGCGGCGCCGTCATGGCGCCGGTGACCACGTCGCCCACGTCGTCGTGGGGGCCGAGGTGCGGGACGGCGGAGACGTCGGGCGTGGTCTGCTTGGCGGACGCACCGCAGCCCGCGATGACGACGACGAAGACGACGAGGAGTGCTCGCATGGCCCGCATCGTACGAGCGGGAGCGTCCTTTGCCACGAGAGTGTTCACCCCTCCGGCAGGGAATCGACCAGCAGGCCGTCGGCGAGCCAGCGACCGACGAGGGCAAAGACCTCCTGCGCCACGCTCTCGTCGGACGAGGTGCCCGCCAGCTCGTCGCACAGGACGCCGAGGACCGTACCGCGCTGCACGAGCGCGAGCAGCGCGGCCTCTTTGTCGTCGACGACTCGATGGAAGACCTTCGGCGGCTCGCGCCATACGAGGAGCGTCGTGGCCGACGGCGCGAGCTCGAGGGCGCCCTCGGAGGCGAACAGCGCCGAGGCGTCGTACGCGACCTCGATGAGGGCGCTCGCGCGGATGGCGCGCACGGGCAGCGTGGCGTACGCGTCCGGCGGCAACGCGGCGAGGCGCTCGCGCGTGAGCGGCAGGTCGTCGGCGGCGTCGAACACGTCGTATCGCGCCCACTCGAGCCGGGCAAGGGCCGCGACCGCGCCGCGCGCCTCGAGGTCGAGGTACGTGCCGAGACTCGCGCCGTAGCTGCGCAAGGATGGGCTGCGGCTCGGGTGCGTGCGCACATACTCCGAGAAGACGTGGTGCGCGTCGTCGCGGAGCCAGCGCGCCGTCAGCGGGTAGACCTCGGCGAGCACCTCGACGAGCCGCGCGACGTACATGCCGGCATAGATGGCGAGACGCTCCTCGAACGGCGCGCGCGCATCGCCGCGGAGCTGCGCAACGAGGAGCGTGGAGTCGCGCGAATCGAGCATGACGCCGACGAGCTCGCGCTGCAGCGTGCGAAGGCGCTCGCTCATCGGCCGCGTCCGCTGCGAGCCAAGAACGCGATCTCGACGCGACGCGCGTGCGCAGACTCCTCGATGACGCGCGGCAGGGGGGGGATGCTCGCGTCCCACTCGATGAGTGTCGGGTGCGGCCCGAGCAGCTCGAGTGCCGTCTCGTACAGCGACCACACCTCGTCGAGCACCGGGTGATCGTGGGTGTCGAGCCACAGCCCCGCGTGCGCGCTCGGGCCTGCGAGGTGGTACTGCGCGACGCGGTCCCGGGGTAACGCGCCGAGATAGGCGCGCGCGTCCCAGCCGTGGTTGTGTGCGCTGACGAAGACGTTGTTCACGTCGACGAGCAGGCGGCAGTCGGCGCGCGTGGCGAGCTCCGCGAGGAACTGCGCCTCGGACAGGTCCGACGCCTGGAACTCGATGTAGCTCGAAATATTCTCGAGGACGAGCTGCCGGCCGAGCCGCTCCTGCACGGCCTGCACGCGCGCCACCACGTGCGCGAGCGAGTCCTCGTCGTACGGGAGCGGCAGCAGGTCGTGCGCATTACGCCCGTCGATGGTCCCCCAGCACACGTGGTCGGACACCCATGCGGGTTCGACCTCGGCCGCGAGCGCGCGCACGGCATCGAGGTAGGGCAGGTCGAGCGGATCCATGGAGCCGATGGAGAGGCTGACCCCGTGCATCACGACGGGCCAGCGCTCGCGAACCTTGCGCAGCACCTGGCGCGGGTTGCCGCCGGGCACGAGGAAGTTCTCGGTGATGACCTCGAGCCAGTCGACACCTGCCGGCGCAGGCTCGTCGTCGGAGACGAACGAGCCGTAGTGCTCGCGCCGGAGGCCGATACCGTGGCCGAGGTGCGACACCTGGCCTCCGCTACGCGAACGCCGCGATGCCCGTGATGTCTTGCCCGATGATGAGCGTGTGGATGTGGTCGGTGCCCTCGTAGGTGAAGACAGACTCGAGATTGCACATGTGGCGCCCGCACTGGTAATCGTCGGTGACGCCGTTGGCGCCGAGCAGGTCGCGCGCGTTGCGAGCAACGGTGAGCGCCATCTTCACGTTGTTGCGCTTGGCCATCGAGATCTGCGCCACCGTCTCGCGCTTCTGCTCCTTCAGGCGCCCGAGCCGCAGGATGAGGAGCTGGGCCTTCGTGATCTCGGACAGCATGTCGACGAGCTTGAGCTGCACGAGCTGGTGACCGGCGAGCGGCTTGTCGCCGAACTGCGTGCGGTCCTTCGTGTAGCGCAGCGCCTCGTCGTAGCAGGCCATCGCGGCGCCGATGACGCCGAAGGAGATGCCGAACCGCGCGTTCGCCAGGCACTCCAGCGGCGCCTTTATGCCGATGGCGCCGGGGAGCATCGCGTCCTCCGGAACGGCGCAGTCCTCGAAGACGAGCTCCGACGTCACGGATGCGCGCAGCGAGAACTTGCCGTCGATGTCGCGCGTCGAGAAGCCGGGCGTGCCGCGCTCGACGAGGAAGCCGCGCACGCCGTCGGGCGTCCGGGCCCAGCAGACTGCCACGTCGGCGAGGCCGCCGGAGGTGATCCAGCGCTTCTCGCCATTGATGACCCACTTCTCGCCGACCTTCTTCGCCGTCGCGCGCATGCCGGCCGGGTTGGAGCCGAAGTCGGGCTCGGTGAGGCCGAAGCAGCCGATGGCCTCGCCGCGAGCCATCCGCGGGAGCCACCTCTGCTTCTGCGCCTCGGAGCCGAACGTCGAGATGGGGTGCATGACGAGCGAGCCCTGCACGGAGGCGAAGCTGCGTACGCCCGAATCGGCGCGCTCGAGCTCCTGCATGATGAGGCCGTAGGCAACGGGGCCGAGGCCCGCGCAGCCGTGGCCCTCGATCGAGGCGCCGAGCGCCCCCATCTCGCCGAGGCGCCGCGGCAACGTCTGCGGGAACGTGCCATGACGGAAGTGCATGCCGATGCCGGGTAGAACTTCCTCGTCGACGAAGCGGCGCATCGTGTCGCGCACGATGCGCTCGTCATCGGTGAGCAGATCGTCGAGCGCGTAGTAGTCGACCCCGGTGAAAGGCATGGGAGCGGGTCTACCACGAGCGAAAACGCAACGTCGAGCGTGGGCGGGGATCGTGGTCGCGGAAAACTAGAGGTAGCGATCCGAGGGGACTACGCTCGCCGCCGATGCCCCGCCGTGCCCTCGTCTCGATCTCGCTCCTCGCCGCCGTCTGCGTGGCCGTCGGTGGGGACGCCGCTCCGCTCAGGGTCGGGTTGCCGAAGCGCACGCCCCTCGTGAAAGGTCCGCCGTCGGCGCCGAGGCTGCCGCCGCCGCCTGCGGGCAGCGTGACGCCGGAGGCCGAGAGCCTGGGGCGTGGCGTGCGGCTGCTGTGGTCCGGCGACCTCGT
>JAYTLP010000613.1:0-6885 GCA_043729375.1 Myxococcales bacterium | reverse complement strand
AACCCGTCGGGCTGGCCGAAGCGACTAGGCCTGTCCGCGGTGCTGAAGTGGCAGCTCACCCCCGGACGGCCCAAGCGGCCCGACGACTATCGGCCGCCGTTCGTGATGAACGACGGCCAGGCGCTGCGCGACAACCACGGCGGCGTGTCGCTCACGTGGATCGGCCACGCCACCGCGCTCATCCAGGGCGGCGGGGTCTCGCTGCTCACCGACCCGATCTTCTCGGACCGCATCTCGGGCTTCGTGCGCCGCTTCGCACCACCCGGCGTGCAGGAGAAGCTGCTCCCGCCGATCGACGTGGTTGTCATCTCGCACAACCACCGCGATCACCTCGACGAGCCGAGCATCGAGGCGCTCGGACCCGCGGTCACGTACGTGGTGCCACTGGGGCTCGGGGCGTGGTTCAAAAAGCGCGGTTATCCGAAGGTGATCGAGCTCGACTGGTGGGAGACCACGGAGGTCGTCGGTCGCTCGGGTGGCCACGCGCTCGTCACCCTCGTGCCGGCGCAGCACTGGTCGCGTCGCGGCATCACCGACGAGAACCAGTCGCTGTGGGGCGGGTACGTGATGGACCTCGGCGGCAAGCGCTTCTACTTCGCCGGGGACACCGGCTACTCCGCCGCCTTCAAGGAGATCGGCCATCGCTTCCCCGACCTCGACTACGCGCTCATCCCGATCGGTGCCTACGAGCCGCGCTGGTTCATGTGCTCGCAGCACATCTCGCCCGAGCAAGCAGCCAACGTGTTCCGCGAGGTGGGCGCGAAGCACCTCGTGCCGATCCACTGGGGCACGTTCCACCTGTCCGACGAGCCGATGGAGGAGCCGCCCGAGCTCCAGCGCAGGTCGCTCGGACCCGACGCCGACCATCTGTTGCAGCTTGCCATCGGTCAGAGCTGGTTCGAGCCGGCGCCCCCCGAGGCAGCGCCGCCCTCGGACGCCGATCTGGACGAGCACCCTGCGGGGAACGCTCCGATCGATTAGCTGGCCCGCCGCGTGCACAACGCAGTGCCGTGTGCCGTAGGTGGAGTCTGCAGTTGCTGCTGGTCGCGTTCGCATCGAGCGCGTTCGCAATGCCCGCGCTCGCCGCGCAGCCGACGCCGCTTCCCGTCGCCCAGCGAACGTTCGAGCGCTACCTCGCGAAGCGCGACGTGCTCACGAGCCAGCACGCCTCGATGTTCGAACGGCTCGCGCAGCGCCTCCTTGCCGACAAGCCGGTGGCCACCAAGGTCGCCACGCATGCGGAGGCGTCGAAGCTGTTCGCCGCGTTCCGTGATGCGCGCCTCGGGTCGCGCCTGGTGCTCGATGGCTGCGCGCCGCGCGCCGACATCGCTGCCCAGGCCATCGTGCGCGCGGGCTTCGCGGCGCAGAAGGTGAACCGCTTCTCGCTATCGGGCCCGCTCGAGGTGGACGAGCCGGGGCAGATGGTGAAGTGGGCATTCCACGTCGCCCCGGCGGTCAAGGTGTTGACGTCGAGGGGCCGCGAGACGCTGCGTGTGCTCGACCCTGCGCTCTTCGATCGCCCCGTCGGGGTGCGCACCTGGGAGAAGCGCATGCGGGCCGACAACGGCATCACGCTCGTCACGGGCCCCGACCAGCAATCGTTCGACAGCCCGGTCCTCGCCGGACATGACCGGACGCAGCAGCTCGCGCGAAACCTCCAGGCGGCCGCCAGCCTGAGGTCTCTCGAGCACCGCCTGGTGACTCGGCTCGCCATGAAACCTTCTCCCGAGTAGCCGCGACGACTCGACCCGTTTCCGGTTCGACGCTTGCTGTACGTGTGGGCATGTCTCTCTCCCGCACGCTCGCTTTGTCGATCTTCCTCGTCCCTGTTACCGCCGGCGCAGTGCCGGTCCGTGCGCAGCGCGCGCCGCTCTCGATGCGGGACAGGGCGCCGCGGAAGCCGAGCGCCGTCACGGCAGCCAGGCGCGACTATCGACCCGTCACGAAGGTCGGGCGGCTCATCGCTGCCTTCCGCACGGGGCCGCGCGCGCTCATCATCGCCCTCAGGCCCGAGATTACCGAGGGCAACTACGCCGAGGTGCCGAACGGGCGCGCATACCTCGACGGCGTGAAGATCGAAGACGTCGATCAGGGTCACCTCGGCGACTGCTACTTCGTGGCGGCGCTCGCGTCGGTCGCTTACGCGCGTCCGCCGTGCTCGAGCACGCCATCACGGAGCAAGCCGACGGCTCGCTGTCGGTGCGGATGTTCCATCGCCAGGAAAACGGCCATTACGAGACGGACGACGTGCGCGTCGACAAGCTCGTCCCGCTCGACGGCACGGGTCGTCCCGCTTTCGCACACGGCAACGTCGCCGGGCAGATGTGGCCCGCGTGGATGCAGAAGGCCTACGCCGCCCACGCGAGCGTGCAGAACGGCAAGAAGCCCAGCTACGACTTCGTCGGCAAGGGCGGGTTCCCGTCGTCGGCGTTCGAGGCGCTCACGGGCAATCCGTCGCGCGACCTCCGCGTCGACCCGGGCTTCGCCGGCAACCTCTACGAGCCGATCAAGGCTGCCGTTCGCGGCAAGTACCCCGTCGTCGCGTTCACGCCGCAGAAGCTGCCCGACGGCGCACCCGTACACGAGTCGCACACGTACTCGATCCTCGGCATGCGGACCGTGGGTGGCAAGCAGATGGTGAAGCTCCGCAATCCGTGGGGCTACAGCGAGCCGGGCGATCCGCACGGCGGTGACGGCATCTTCGAGATGGCGCTCGCGGAGTTCGCGAAGAACTTCACGACCGTCACGATCGGCGGATAGTCGTCAATCGGCGCCGACGGCGCCATCTGTCTCTTCGAACACGGCCTGATCGGGCGCGTGGAAGCAGGTGCCGTCGACACAGACCCCGCTACCCGGGCACCGGTTCTGCGGGTCCGTGCTGCACCGGAGCTGCCCGTCCATGTAGGTCGGCGTCTTGAAGCACGACGACGCGACGCACGGCACGAGCACGAGCGCGAGCACGAGCTTCTTCATCGATCCCACATCAACACCATGCCCGGAACGAACGTGACGACTGCCCCTATGAAGAACGCGGTCTGCCCGTACTCGAACGTGGACCGACGATTTTCCTGCGCCGGATGATACTGCCCGTTCGCGAGCACGCCGTCGTTGGCATGCTTCGCGAGCCCGAGGAAAAGAAAGCCGTGCGCGAGCATGGCGACCGACGTGGCGAGGAGCGCGATGCCCACGCGGCGGCGGAGTGGCCGGTCGGGGAGCTTCAGCTCGATGAGTCGCAACTGCACACCCGGCACATCGTCGGCGTGAGCGACCCCGCACAGCAGGAGGCAGGTGAGCACCACGCGCTTCATCTCTGTTCACGATTGCCACGCGGATTCCGCGAAGGCAAGCGAGGCCCCCTCGGTGGCTCGCGGCCGGCGCGTGGACCCTCCTGCTGCTCCGGCTGCGTCTTGACCGCCTCCACTTTGAAACGATCCTGCGGTGCAAGGTGCCGGGAACGCCGTCGCGGCGGAGTCGCCGAGTAGCAGGGGTGGAGACCCTCGACCTCACCGCGATCGTCCGCTCCGCCGGAGATCTCACGCTCGTGGTGGATGGCCCCGCTGCCGCCGGGGAAGCATTCAGGCCCGACCTGCGCGACAGGATTCCATCCCCCGGCGACGCCGTCGAGAACGCCGAACCGTCGCGGACCCGTGGGATGCGTCCTCCGCGCCATGCGCGCTGGCGGTTCGAAGAAGCGCGCGCGAGGGCGCACCGCGCGCCCATCGTCGATGGCACATTGCACCTCCGGCTCGGCGGACCTGCTGTCGCGGGTGAAGCCGATGCGTGCGCACTGGCGAGCCTCGGAGACCGCGTCCTTCGAGTCGACGCGACGAAGCTCTCCGAAGATCCGACGTCGCGTCTCTCGCAAGTGCTCTCGATCGTCCGTCACGCCTCGCGCCGAGGCCTCACGGTCGACGAGGCTTCGGCGCGGCTTCTCGAGGTCGCGAGGGAACAAGCTGAGCGGCAAGGTGCGCCCGTAAATGCTGCGCGAGCTGATCGACCACGTCGAGGCGCTCCACGCGCACGAGCCCGACGACGAGCACCCCTGCGACCCGATGGAGATGGACGATGCCGCGCGCTACGACCTCACGATGCGAACGCTCAGCGGGCGCGTGAACTTCCTCGACCCGAAGGACACTGTACGCGTCGAGGCGCTGGTCGAGCGACACCTGCAAGACGCGCCCGGACGGAGCCCGCGCTCCTGCGGCTCTACTTCGCATCGCAATCTCCACGCGCAGGCCGGACATCGCGACGCGACCGAGCACGGGCTCGCGGCGCCTACGCAGCCATGGCGCGACTGCCCCGCCACGCCAAGCGCTGCGATCTGTTCGACCGGCTCCATGGCGCAGCGAAGGGAATGTGCGACACCGGCCCGATCAAGGACGGCGCCGGCGGGGCGCTCAACCTGCCGCACTACGAGCGCAAGCCTGTGGTACGCGAGCTCGCTGGCTGTGGCTCAGTCACAGTCGCGACGATCCACGCTGCCCTGAAGAAAGATCCGGGCGCACGCGAAGCGATTGCGCGGGTGAAGGCAAGCGCCACACAGCGACGACAGACAGGCCCCGGAATGACGGGGCGATAAGGCGTCCGCGCAGGCGAGCAAGGCGGCTATGCTCTGCCGGGTGACCGACCTAGAGAGCGAGCGCAAGGAATACGACAAGGGCACGCTGGACGCCGCTGACCTCGGAGACGATCCGGTCGCAGCACTTTCGCGCTGGCTCGAAGATGCGATGGCGGCGGGGCAGCTCGAGCCGACGGCAATGATGCTCGCGACCGTTGGCGCGGACCTCATGCCGTCGTCGCGTGTCGTCTTGTGCAAGCGCATCGATGCCGATGGCCTTCGCTTCTACACGAACTTCGACAGCGAAAAGGGCAAGCAGCTTTCGGCGAACCCGCGCGCCGCGGCGACGTTCTTCTGGCCGTCCCTCGAGCGCCAGGTGCGCGTGGAGGGACTCGTCGAGCGAGTGTCGCGTGACGACTCCGTCGCGTACTTTCACAGCCGGCCGCGCAAGAGCCAGATCGCGGCGCTTGCCTCCGCACAGAGCACCCCGCTTTCGAGCCGCGCGGCCCTCGAGGCCGAAGTGGCCCGGCTCGACGCGACGCATCCGGACGCGGTGCCGATGCCCGAGCACTGGGGCGGCTACGTGCTGCGGCCGCGCACCGTCGAGTTCTGGCAGGGCCGGCGCTCGCGCCTCCACGATCGCATCCGCTTCGAGCGCGCCGGCACGGGCTGGAGGACGTCGCGGCTCAACCCGTGACCGTCGGGGCGTGCTCTTGCTACGCCGTCTCGACGCCGATCTTGTAAAGCACGCCGTTCTTTTCGACGTGGCGGACCCGGCCCTCGATGACGAGGCCGTCGAGGTCGATGCGCAGCAGCGTACCTACCTCGGGCCTGGCGTCGCACACGAGGCTGAGACCGTCCTCGGAGAGGTCCACCGTCGCGCCGCGCACGGAGTCGCCTGTGGACACGTACGTGACGTCGGCGATGCCTTCGAGGCGCTCGCGAACCGGGCCGCGCCGGTCGGGCGTTGCAATGAGCGTGTCGCTGTGGACGTTCAACATGCAGAGACCTCCTCGAAGGAGGTTCGACCCCGTCACGGTGCGGCGCAAGTTTTAGCGTGCGTCGAGCATCTGCCGGACACACGCCGCGTCGGGCTCGAGCAACGGGTCGTCGGAGCTGATGTGCACCCCGGTCGTGCGCTGGGTGAAGGTGCGGCCCGCAACGCGCCGAGCACGATGAGCAGCGGAGCGTTCCGCTCCAACCAGGATAGCTCCTCGCCCGCTGTGTCGTTTCAACGGATTCGTGTCGCCGCCCTGGTACCGATGAACGCGATGACCGGCGAGAGCCCGCCGAACCACGAGCTGCAGGGGGCGCAGCGAGCTCGCGAGGGTGTGGCGTGGGATGGGTTTGCATGACCCAGGCTACGCGTCGGCTCGACGATCCATTCTGACGCTCGCGAAACGTCGCTCAGCCCTCGCCCTTCTCCTCGATCGCGCGATTGCTGGCGAACAGGCGCTGCAGCGTGCGTCGATCGACGCCGAGGACGGCAGCCGCAGACGTCTTGTTGCCGCCGGTGCGCTGCAGCACGCGATCGATGTAGCGCCGGTCGAGCTCCTCCAGTGTGGGCCAGTCCTCGTCGATGGTGCCGCGTGGCGAGGCCAACTGGCCGACCACGTGCGGCGGCAGGTCACCAGGGACAATTACACCGCCCTGCGCCATCGCAACCGCGCGGGCGAGCGCGTTCTCGAGCTCGCGCACGTTGCCGGGCCAGTCGTAGCCGCGGAGGCGCTCACGACATGCGCTGCTCACGCCCGGCACCGCGACACCGGCCTTCTCGGCACTGCGCGCGACGAGGTGCTCGACGAGCGCATCGAGATCGTCGCGCCGCTCGCGCAGCGGTGGGACATCGAGCCGCACCACGTTCAGGCGGAAGAAGAGATCCTGGCGCATGCGACCCCGCCGCACGTCCTCCGCGAGGTCGCGGTTGGTGGCGGCGACGATGCGCACGTCGACGGGGATCGAGGTATTCCCCCCGACCCGGCGGATCTCACCCTCCTGTAGCGCGCGCAGGAGCTGGCCTTGCATCTTCGTGGAGACGTCACCGACCTCGTCGAGAAACAGCGTCCCACCGGTCGCTTCCTCGAAGAGGCCTCGTCGCGCGGCCTGCGCACCCGTGAAGGCGCCGCGCTCGTGCCCGAATAGCTCCGACTCGAGCACGCCCTCCGCGAGCGCCGCGCAGTTGACGGCGACGAACGCTGCCTTGTGTCGACGACTTCGCGCGTGGATCGTGCGAGCGACCAGCTCCTTGCCGACGCCGCTCTCCCCGATGATGAGCACGGTCGCGTCTGTCGGCGCCACGCGTGCAACCTCCTTGTACAGCGCGAGCA
>JAYTLP010000612.1:0-5950 GCA_043729375.1 Myxococcales bacterium | reverse complement strand
GAAATTAACCTTGTAATGGGTAATAATAGTGCGGTAACATGCTCCTGGCCGATGCCGATCAGCTGCGGCAGGTGCTCATCAACCTCGTCATGAACGCGTTCGATGCGTGCAGCACGGGTGGCACGGTCCGGATGTCCGCGCGTGCGCGGGGCGCGCGCCGCGTCGAGATCACCGTCGTCGACGACGGTGCCGGGATCGCCGACGCGCACCGGGCCCAGGCGTTCGACCCGTTCTTCACCACCAAGAAGCGGGGGCAGGGCACCGGCCTCGGCCTCGCCATCAGCGCAGAGATCGCGCGGCACCACGGTGCGGAGATCGATCTCGAGCCCGGCACCTCGTGTGGCACCGTCGCGCGCGTAGGCTGGCCATCCGTCGTCCCGAGGCAAACATGAGCAAGGATCGAGTCCTCGTCGTGGACGACCACGTCGAGATGGGGAAGCTGCTGGGTGACCAGCTCGGCGACGCCGGCTACGCCGTCGACGTCGCGACCGATGGCGAGCAGGCCATCGCGATGCTGTCCGCGGACGCGTTCGACGCCGTCTTGACCGATCTGCGCATGGAGGGCCGCGACGGGTTCGATGTCCTCGCTGCCGCGCATGCCGTCGATCCGCACGTGCCGGTCCTCATCATGACCGCGTTCGGCGCCATCGAGTCCGCGATCGACGCCATGCGCCGCGGTGCCTACCACTACCTGGCGAAGCCGTTCCGGGCAGACGAGCTGCTGCTTCACCTCGAGCGCGGTCTGGCGGAGCGGCGCCTGCGCGACGAGAACCGCGCCCTGCGCAAGGTGGCCACCGAGCGCAGCGGCTTCGGCTCGATGCTCGGACGCTCGCGCGAGATGCAGCTCCTGTTCGACCTGCTCGCCCGCGTCGCAGAGGCCTCGGCACCGGTGCTGCTGCGCGCCGAGAGCGGCACCGGCAAAGAGCTCGTCGCTCGCGCGCTGCACTTCGAGGGTCCCCGGCGCGCACGCGCGTTCGTCGCCGTGAACTGTACGGCCCTGCCCGAAGCCCTGCTGGAGAGCGAGCTCTTCGGGCACGTGCGCGGCTCGTTCACGGGGGCCACCTCGCCCCGTCGTGGGCTCTTCGTCGAGGCCGACGGCGGGACGCTCTTCCTCGATGAGATCGGCGACATGGCGCCCGCGCTGCAGGCGAAGCTCCTGCGTGCGCTCGAGGAGGGCGAGATCCGCGCGGTCGGCTCCGACACGCCCCGCAAGGTCGACGTTCGCGTGATCGCCGCCACCCACCAGGACCTCGAGGCTCGTGTCCGCTCGGGGGCCTTTCGCGCGGACCTCTTCTATCGCCTGAACGTGGTGCCCGTGACGATACCGCCGCTTCGCCGACGCATCGAAGACGTCCCGCTCCTCGTCGAGCACTTCCTCGGCAAGGCGCGTGCACGGAACCATAGCTCGCTGGTCCGGGGCCTCTCGGCCGACGCGATCGCGCTGCTCGCGCGCAGGCCCTGGCCCGGGAACGTCCGCGAGCTCGAGAACGTCATCGAACGGCTCGTGATCATCGGCGCACAGCCGACGCTCGCGGCCAGCGATCTGCTCGTCCTGCTCGGCGAGGACGTCGAAGCAGTCACGGCCGAGTCCACCGCGTTCATCACGCTGAAGCAGGTCGAGCGCAACCACATCGCGCGGGTGCTCCGTGAGGTCGGCGGCAACAAGACCCGCGCGGCGGAGATCCTCGGCATCGACGTCTCGACGATCCACCGGAAGGAGCGCGATCAGAAGGCCTGACGGTGTATGGTGTCGCGCCGAAGGTACAAGGAGTTACAGTGGCCGATCCGCAGGTGAGCGTCGTCATGGGCAGCGAGTCCGACTGGGACACGCTGAAGGGCGCCGTGGAGATGTTGCAGCAGCTCGGGATCCCGCACGAGGCTCGCGTGGTGAGCGCGCACCGTACGCCCGAGTACATGGTGGAGTACGCGCTCGAGGCTGCAGGCCGTGGCGTCGAGTTGATCATCGCCGGCGCCGGCGGCGCTGCCCACCTGCCGGGGATGATCGCCTCACTCACGTCTTTGCCGGTTCTCGGCGTGCCGGTGCGCTCGTCGATCCTCGCGGGCGTCGACAGCCTGCTGTCGATCGTCCAGATGCCCGCGGGCGTGCCCACGGCGACGTTCGCGATCGGTCCAGCCGGTGCGGTCAACGCCGCGCTCTTCGCGGCGCGCGTCCTCGCACTCCACGACAGCGACCTTGCACAGAAGCTCGCCGAGCACCGTGAGGTACAGGCCGACAAGGTCCGGCGCGTCAAGCTCCCTCCCACGACGTGACGCGCGTCGGCATCCTCGGTGGGGGGCAGCTCGCGCTCATGCTCGCCGAGTCCTTCGTCGCGCTCGGCGCGGACGTCGCCATCTTCGATCCGGATCCGGACGCTCCCGCGCGCCGGCGCTATGCGCTCGGCGACTCGAAGCCGTACGAGGACCGCGCGGCGTTGCGTCGCTTTCTCGACGCGTGCGACGTCATCACGTACGAGTTCGAGAACGTGCCCGCCGCGGCCATCCGAGCGGCGAGGAGCAACACGCCGATCTTCCCCAGCCTCGACGTGCTCGAGGCGTGTCAGCACCGCTCGCGCGAGAAGGAGGCGGTCATCGCCGCTGGCGCTCCGACGGTGGCATTCGTCTCCGTTTCCGAGCGATCGCAGCTCCGGACCGCGCTCGCGTCCTTCGGGTTTCCTGCGGTGGTGAAGACCGCTGCCGGCGGCTACGACGGCAAGGGACAGCGCACGTACAGCAAGCTCGCCGAGGTCGACGAGGCTCACTTCCCACCCGATGCGCCGCTCATCGTGGAGGAGCGCGTCCGCATCGAGCGCGAGCTGAGCTGCATCGTCGCGCGTCGAGGCAAGGAGGCCGTCACGTTGCCGATCTTCGAGAACCACCACACGGCGCACATCCTCGATGTCACGCTCTGCCCGGCGCCGATCCCGCCGGCGCTCGCACGCAAGGCGACCAAGCTCGCGACGCAGATCGCGGTCGCGCTCGACGTGCAGGGGATCCTGACCGTGGAGCTCTTCGTGGCCCGTGGACGCGCGGGGCACGGCGTCGCCATCCGCGACAGCACAGCGCGCCTCTACGTGAACGAGCTGGCGCCGCGGCCTCACAACTCCGGGCACGTGAGCCGCATCGCGTGCGACTGGTCGCAGTTCGATCTGCAAGCCCGCGCGGTGCTCGGCATGCCCCTGCCGAATCCTCGCCTCGTCGTCGACGGCACTGCCTTCATGGCGAACCTGCTCGGTGACCTCTGGCCGAAGCCGCAGGCGGCAACGGCAACCTTCGGTGCGCTGGCAGCGGAGGCGGGTGTTCGCGAGCTGTACCTCTACGGCAAGCGCGAGGCGCGCGCGGGTCGAAAGATGGGCCACGTGAGCGGGGTCGCACGCACGGCGACCGCGGCCTTCGAGCGCGCGGAAGCGCTGCGACGGGCCGCGAGGCTTTCGGGTCCGCGGCCATTACGCTAGGCTCCGCACCATGAAGAACACCTGGCTCGCTCCCATCGTCTCGGCGATTCTCCCGCTCGTCGCGTGCGGTGGAAGCTCCACCAACAGCGCGGAGGATCTGTCCACTTCCGCTGGCGGCGACGCCGCGATGTCGTCGTTCCTCGTCGTCGAGACGTGCAAGGAGGCGGACTACGTCGACGCACGCTCCGACGCCACGTTGCGCACGATCACGCCGTGGGACACGTCGCTCGGGCTCAAGTGCGTTCACATCGGCAAGGGTCAGTCGGTGACATGGAATGGCGTGCCGAACCCCGCGCATCCGCTCGAGGCGCACGGCTCCGGCACGACGCCCACGCCGGTCACGAACACGGGCACCATCGCATTCCCGAATGCGGGCACCTTCGGCTACGACTGCACGAATCACCACACGCTGATGCACGGCGCGGTCTGGGTCGACTAGCCCCCCCCCCCGTCACATCTTCGATCGGCCTTTTCAATCGGCGCGCTTCGTCGCCGAGCGAAAAAATCGGAACTCGAACTGCCACGGCGCCAGGAAGCCGAAGAGCGAATCTCGGCAATCGGACGAGCCACGTGGGTCCTGTCCCTGTCTGCCTGACGTCCGGCGTCCTGCCGGTTCAGCGACCGGAACAAGCTCGGTGCGTACCATCGATGATCGAACCAGCACACGACGCGCGGAGCAAGCCTAATGATGTGTAGGCTTGCGAGAGCACCGCAAGCGTGGGTCGCAGGCGACTCGAAATTCCGACGACTGTCGGGGAGGTTCCCGTCTTTCTCGCTCGGCTGAGCCGGGTGAGGCTCCTCCCACGGCGCGCATTCGAGCGTATCGCGTCGTGCGTCTGGTGTTCGACGCTCCGATGAAGTAGGTTCCGTCGTCGCTGTACGCGGCGCGCCCGACTGGCGGAATGGCAGACGCAGGGGACTCAAAATCCCTCGTGAGCAATCACATGCCGGTTCGACTCCGGCGTCGGGCACCGACGAGAATCAGCTTCTGGAACGCCTTCGTGGGGAAGGCCGCTTACCGGTGGCCAGGTCCTTCGAGGCACCGAAATCCGCCGCGCCGAACACCGGGCCGGTACGCTCAGTGCGGCTCCGCACGTAGCGGTCGGTCGTGGCGAGGCTCTCGTGGCTCGCCGCGAACTGAATCGCCGCCGTGTCGGGTGACGCGCTGGGTAGCTCGCCGAGGCGGGCATGACGGAACACGTGCGTGGTCATGCGCGTCACGCCCGCCGTCTCTGCCAGCGGTACGTGAGACATCACCCTGCCTGAATTCACGGTCGAGGGCGAGACCAGGACCGAGCAGGTGTTGGAAGTCATGTCCGAGGACACCGAGGTCGGCTCGCGCCCCGCGTCGCCCCTCTTCCTCATCGCCTACGCGAACGATGCGACCACGTTCGTCACGACCGGCAGCGACGGGACGCTCGAGGCGCAGGTCGGTAATTGCGCCGACATCTAGCTAGACTGTATTTACCGCTAATAATATGTATAAGCGTGCGGGTGACATACCCTGTAACCCTGGTATCACTTCTCGCCCTGGGAAGCTGTCCGCCAGCTCCCGCGGGCTTCAAGGCCCCCTGGCTGACGTTCCGCGGCGGGGCAACGGCATCCGCGCCGGACATGATGCCGCCCGACATGGTCGGTTCCGACCTCGGCGCACCGACCGACATGGCAACACCTGCCGGTTCCGCGCAGCCGGTCTACGCCGGCTTTCCGATCCCGGACTTCATCACGTCCAGCGGCTCGGGTCCGACCGTCTCGTTGCTCCCGATGTACGTCCCGAGCGACGTCACCGCGGTCACTCTCCGCTTTGCGAACCGCGGGGCCTACGGCAACGCCGCGTCCCCGATCACGAGCAACATCGCCGCGTACACCGAGGACGGCGCGGGCGGCGGCACCGGGACAGCTGCCGCCGTCTACAACGCGCAGACGGTGCCGAGCGACGGCAGTGAGCTGGTGCTGGGCTCGTTCCCGATCACGCGCGGGACCACGGGGAAGATCCTCGTCGCGTTCTCCCTGCCGGGCACCTTCGGCAGCTTCGCGCAGGGCCTCTACAACTACCTGGGCAAGTACGCGACGGGCACGTCCACCGTTTCACCGCTCCCTTCGGCGAGCGGGAATTCCACAATTCCGATCTTCACGATTCACGTCCAGTACTCGACGACACACCGGCGCATCGTCGTCTTCGGCGACTCGATCGGCGTGGGCAGCACGAACGCGTCCGACCCCGTGACGACGGGCGGCTTTCAGGTGGCGGCGTGGAACCTCATGGCACGCGACCACGACATCGGCGTGGACATCGAGGGCGTGAACGGCGGCCAGCTCGTCAGGCTCGCGCAGCCCTCGACGTACCCCTACCTCTGGGCCGACGCGCAGGTCAGTGGCTCCGAGGTCGTCATCGAGCTGGGGACAAACGATGCGCAGCTCACCCTGACGTCGATGCAGTCGTCGCTCACCACGATCGTCGCGCGCCTTCAGACCCTCGGCGCGACTCGCATCTACGC
>JAYTLP010000611.1:0-3849 GCA_043729375.1 Myxococcales bacterium | reverse complement strand
GCATCGACGAGCACGAGGTGACCATCTCTGCACCGGGCTATGTAACGTATCATCGGGTGGTGACGCTGGAGCACGACGTGACGGTGTCCACCACCCTCGCAGCGGAGCCAACCGTCAAGGCGCCCGACAGGCACGCGGGCGCGAGCCGAGGCGTGACCACGTCGCACCCGGTCGTCGCCAAGCCGACACCGCACGCACCGGACGAGGGCTACCGCGGCACCCGCGGTACGCTCATCGAGGACGACCCGTTCAAAGAGGGGCACTGATGCCACCGAAGACCGTGATGACCGTGTTGAGCAGCGCCGTCGTACGTCTAGCGCTCGGGCTCGCGCTCGGGCTGTTCGCGAGCGCCGCAATCGCGACCCCGTTGCCATCCGGTCGAGCCGACCCGACGCCCACCGACGTCGGCAAGCATCACTTCCAGCAGGCGATCGCGCTCTACAACGACGGCAACTTCAGTGCGGCGCTTGCGGAGTTCCAGGCGGCGTACGAGGTCAAGCCCGCGCCGGGCATCCTCTACAACATCGGTCTCACCTACAAGGCACTGTTCCTCTACAACGACGCCATTCGCACGCTCGAGCAGTACCTCGCGGAAGAGCACACGATCCCGGCCGAACGCCGCGCCGAGGCCACGCAGCTCATCGGCGAGATGCGCGCGCTGCTCGCCGAGGTCTCGCTGCACGTGTCGCCGGATGGCGCCGAGGTGAAGCTCGACAACCGCCTCATCGGCGTCGCACCCGTCGACAAGTACTTCATCGCGGCCGGGCGTCACGTCCTCGAGGTCACGCACGACGGTTACGTGAGCCGCTCGAAGGAGCTGATGGTCACCGCCGGCGTCCCGCTCCGCGTCGCGGTGGATCTCGCCGTCGTGCCGAAGACCGGGCGCGTGCGCATCAGAGTCGAGCCGGCCGATGCGATGGTGCGCTTCGACGGACGCCTCATCAAGCCGCCGCTCGACCTCGAGCTGCCGCTCGGCGGGCACACGCTCGAGGCCAGCGCGCGCGGCTACGTCACGCACCGCGAGGAGGTGAACGTCGCCGCGGAGCAGGTCCGCGAGCTGACCCTCTCGCTCGGCAAGCCGCCGCTGTACAAGCGCGCTTCGTTCTGGGGGCCACTCGGCGCCGGGATCGTCGTCGTGGTCGGCGTCGCCGTCGGCGTCGGATATGGCGTCACCCATCGCGACGATCGTCTCAGCGGTACGCTGGGCCGCGCGGGCATCGGGCAGTAGACGCCGTCTCTTTGACCGACCCATTTCCGATGGCCAATACTCGTCGACGCTGATGCACCGCTCGCTCTCCCACGTGCTGCTGGCCTGCTCGCTCGCCGTAGGGGGCGTGGCGTCCGCCGAGCCGAAGAGGAACGACAAGCTCGAGGCCAAGACTGCCTACGAAACCGGCATCAAGGAGTTCAGCGACGGCAAGTACGACGACGCCGCACGATACTTCAGCCGCGCATACGAGCTCATGCGCGAGCCCACGATCCTCTACAACGTCGCGCAGTCGTATCGGCTCGCGCAGCGCTTCGAGAAGGCGGCCAAGGTCTATCGCGAGTTCCTCGCGCACCTGCCTGCCGGCTCGGAGAGCCGACCCGAGATCGACGGCCGCATCGTCGAGATGGACGAGCGCACCGCTGATGAGCGGCGCCGTGCGGAGCGTGCGCGTCTCGACTTGCTGCGCGAGCACGAGGCGGACCCTGCACCGTCGGTCAAGCTGCCGGCGCCGGTGAAGCATCGTCCCGCGACCCTCGAGCTCGTGGGCTACACGCTCGTCGGTGTGACGGCGGCCAGCCTCGCCGCCGGCATTGCCACGTCAGTGCTCGCGGGCCGGGCGAGCTCGGACGTGCAGCGCGCCGCCAGCGCGCACGAGACGTTCGGCACGTCGCTCGACGACACGCAGGCGCGCGGCAAGACGTACGACAAGGTCGCCATCGCAATGTACGCCGTGGCCGGCGTCGCTGCCGCCGGTGCCGGCGTCGCGCTGTGGCTCGGCCACGCGCCGAAGCACCGCGCAGACGGGGTCGCTTTCCTGCCGGCCGTGATCCCGCAGGGCGGCGCGCTCGTCCTCGCAGGGCGCTTCTGATGCGCATCGCCCTCGCGGCGCTACTCGCATGCGGCTGCTACCACCCGACCATCCCGGACCAGAGCTTCGTGTGCGGGCCCGACGGCCTGTGCCCCTCGGGCTTCTCCTGCAACGCCGCGCGACTGTGCGAGAAGAGCGGCAGCAACACCGTCGACGGTGGCTCGTCGGGGCTCTACTCGGGCGTGCTCGGGACAACCGACCTGTCGGGGCTCTCGGGCATCCTCGAGTGCTCGACGAAGACCGGCCAGATGAAGCTGCGCGTCGGTAGCGGACCGAACGAGGTCGATACCATCGTCGTCCCGGCGAGCGCGGCCGGCTTCTTCCGCCTCGCACAGACCTCGGGCCCCGCGCTCGGCGTCTGGAGCTTCCAGTCGTTCACGGTCCCCGCAGGTGTCACGATGAAGCCCGCGAGCGACTCCGACGCCATGCCGATCTTCGCCGCTGTCGGCCCGATGTTCGTCGATGGTCCCGTCGACTGGCGCGGTTTCGGTGGCTTCGGCGGCCTCGCGGGACAAGCCGGTCAAGACCGGGGCTCGGGTGTCGCCTCGGGGGGCGCCGGGGGCGGCTTCGGCGGTGGTGGTGGCGGCGCGGGCTACGCGAGCGTCGGTGACGCTGGCACCGGCGGCGCCCGAGGCGGCGCGAGCTACGGGACGGCCGACCTCGCGATCCTGCACGCGGGCGCCGGCGGCGGCGGCGGCGGCGATGACGGCGGGCGTGGCGGCAACGGCGGCGGCAGCGTCGCTCTCGTGTCGCAGGCCCGGATCACGCTCGGCGGAACGATCGACGTGTCGGGGACCGCGGGCGGCACAGGCGGCGCGATGGGCGGCGGAGGCGGTGGCGGCGGCTCGGGCGGGAGCATCCTCGTCTCGGCGCCACAGGTCACGCTCTCGGCCGGTCACATGCTGACGAGCCTCGGCGGGACGGCGGGTGCAGGCAGCAACATGGAAGCCGGAGGCGGTGCGGGCAGCACAGGCCGTATCTGGATCGCCGGCACGACCTCCGGTCCCGCGGCTGCCGAGCCGAAGGCGGGCGCCGCATCACAGCCGTCAAGCACGTTTCCCGCCGGTGCGACGGCCGCGCCGTGAGAGGTCAGCGTGGGCGCGAGCGGCGCTCGCTCTCGGCGTCGAAGAGCACGTCTGCGGTGACGTCCTCTGCCTGCGCTTCGAGGCGTGCGCCGGAGAGGTCGGCCGTGGTCTTGCGGAGGCGATCGGTGAGGACGTTGACGAACGCCCACAGTAGCTTCGTGGCGAGGACGGGCTCCTTGCGGATGATCTCGAAGAAGTCCTTGCGGCGGAGCATGAGCGCCCGGCTCGGCTCCTCGGCGGTGGCCGAGGCCGATCGAGGCTGCCGGTCGGCGAGCGCCATCTCGCCGAGGTGCGCGCCGCGCGTGAGCGTGGTGAGGAACGTGTCGCCCTTGTGCAGCTTCACGGCGCCGGACAGGATGATGAACATCTCGTCGCCCCGGTCGCCCTCCGCGATGATCTGTTCGCCTCGTGCGTAGCCGCGCACCGTGGTGACATTGAGGACGCGCATCAGCTCCTTGTAGGAGAGGTGCTTGAACAGTGGCATCGCGCGCAGCACGTCGACACGGTTCGTGAGATCGCTCGTGCGCTGGGCTTGTTCTTTCGTGGCCGACGAGCCCACGCGAACGCAGACCGCCGTGATGTTGTCATGGCCGCCACCGGCGTTGGCCAGCTGCACGAAGGTGTTCGGAGCGTCCTTCAGATCGTCGACCCCGAAGATCTCCTGCACGTCGTTGTCGCGCAGGTAG